>JAGSHI010000188.1 GCA_023954635.1 Bacteriovoracaceae bacterium | reverse complement strand
TGAAACCGAATTTAAAAGTCTCAAGGAATTAGAAGATCAATTTCAGTCGGGAACAAAGTTATTTTCATATAGCAATTCTGTCACAACAAATAAGAATGGATCGGGACATGGTTGGATTGGAATTCGTTTCCAAGTTGATCCGACAGAAGACCCTATAGATGTTCTTATCCATGCCAATTTTGCAAAATCACCTGTACTTACTCAACATAAAGAAGTTGGAAAAATGGGAGTCAATCTCATTCACGGGGCAGTGACACCACAGAAATACTCACCAGATAACATTCTAGTATCTTTGCTCGATCAGCTCAAAAAAGGATCATTAGATATCGACTATATTGATTTTTCTAAAGGATCTCTTAACAGTAGCAAGTCTGCATTAGAATTAGTTAAGAATGGCTTAACAAAGAATGTTCTATTGGACAATTCAGAAAGCTACGTCCCTAAAGACCTTTTCTATAAGAAAGCTCTTTATGTTGGAGTTGATTCTCAAAACCTTAGCGAGCTTGATTCAATTGCCATAAAGCAAACAGATTCGACTTCATCAACAGTTACGAGATCACTACAAGACGGTAAAAAAGTTTGGATCACAAAAGAAACAGATCTATTTAAAAAATTTAGTTTTTTAGATCAAGGTATGGGTCTTGAAGTATTTTATAAAATTTCACATCAAGAATTAAATGAGCTTTCTGATTCAAACTTAAAAGGATTTATTAGAAAATTGGGATCACTTAACAACTCATTTAAATTTTCTTTCCAAGATGACCCTTCACTACTAAAACCAGAGGCCAAAAGTCTTCTTTCACGATTAGCGGAGAAAGAATTACTTATTGATTAATTGCCTCAAAAAATTGCTAGAGAAAAGCAAACCAAACCCTGTAATATCAAACAGTTATATTGTAACACTTCCTTAATTTCTGTTTCACTGAGACAATAAGAATATGGAAGAACTCAAAATGGTTGATATTTCCAACAGTGCCAATGTCAAGAAGATATTGAAGGACCTTTTTAAATCCAAAAAGAGCTTAAGGATTTGGCAGTCTATCGATGAAACAAGAAATTATTGTTATGGGACAATTGTGAAATTTTCCCAAATGAACGAGTCAATTGAAATGTGTGCAACAGATAAAGAACAGTTCTCATTTGACGAAAATATAAATCTATATTTTCATAGCCACTTTAAGGATACTCTCTTCAAGACCACTATCACTGACAATGGGCCAGACAAGATCATTATTAAAAGACCAAGCTTTGTGAAAATCAGAGACGTAAGAACTGAAGAAAGGAAGAGTTTTGGCCTCCAGTCTTATCAAAGTGCAAATCTTCAGATTACAGCTAAAATTAATTCCAAGGTTAAGATTGTAGATTCTTCATCAACAGGAATTGGACTTATTGTTAATAAATATCTATTCGACAAGCTTAATGAAGGCGATATTATCACTATTACTGATAGCACCCTTCCAGAGTTTAAAAACCGAACTGCTGTAGTCCGGAATTTAGGGACTATGGATAAGATGTTGAATAATCAACTACTTTTCCGTTGTGGACTAGAAATTCTTTCATAAAAAACCTAAACATCTGTTATCATTATACCCATGTCTGACAATGAAAAAATCGATATCGCAAATGCACATGTGATCAGGAAGATATTAAAAGATATCTCCCTAGGAAAATATCCTGTTCGTGTTTGGCAAAATATTGAGACCACCCACAAATTCACAGATGGTTATGTAATTGGCTACCGAGGAACTGAAGCAAAAATGGTAGTGAAGGCCGGAAAAGGAGAAAAGTTTTTTTTTGAAAAAAGCAAAGAAACTTTTTTCCATTCCACCTATAAGGATCTTATTTTTAAATCAAGAATTTTAAATGGTGATCTCTATGAACTAGTTCTAGCAAAGCCAATCATCGTAAAGATTGATGAATTAAGAGAAAACACAAGAAAGAACTTCGGTCTTAATACTTATCAAACAGTCACTTTAATAATGAAAGAAGGCCAAGAGTTAAAAGTTAACGTACTTGATGTCTCAGAAGATGGGATGTGTATACTTTTAGCAAAAAGATACTTTCAACTTTTCTCTGAACACCAGGTTTTCGAAGTTTCAAAAAGTACGCTTCCACAAATTGTTGGAAAGCTTGCCTGTGTTAAAAATATGGCACAGGTAGATAAAGTACTTACTTCAGAAAATGTCTTTAGAATAGGGTTCGAGTTCGTTGATCGGGTAGAAGAATAAATGGATGAAAAAATTATCCGCCTCTCCATATCTCTGGGACTCCTTATTTTTTTTGCAATACTTGAAAGTCTTATACCAAGAAGAGTTAGAACTCTACCAAGACTTAAGAGATGGTGGACAAATTTAAGTCTTGTCGCCGTTGATACTTTTCTTTTACGTTTATTGTTTCCTGGTGCCGCAGTTGGATTTTCAATTCTGATCACTCAAAAAGGCTGGGGCTTATTTAATAATGTAAACCTACCTATTACTTTAGAGATTATTCTTGGAATTATTCTCTTAGACTTCTCAATTTATCTTCAACATATATTATCTCATCGGTTTTCATTATTGTGGCGGCTGCACAGAGTTCATCACGCTGACCCAGATCTAGATGTTACTTCAGGGAGTCGATTCCACCCTCTTGAGATCATTTGTTCTATGCTTTATAAATATTTCTGGATTATGGTTCTAGGCCCATCTGCTGGAGCTGTTGTTATCTTTGAAGTTCTTCTAAATGGATTGGCCCTTTTTAATCATGCAAATCTATCTATCCCACTTGGCATTGATAAATTTATTAGATTCTTTATCGTAACCCCTGAAATGCACAGAATTCACCACTCAACAATCCCGTCCGAGCATCATTCCAACTATGGGTTTAACCTATCGATATGGGACAGAATTTTTAAAACATATACAGAAAAGGCAAGCCTTCCTCAGGACAAAATGAATTTAGGACTTAGCGATATAAAAGACCCAAAGAGAAGTTCTACACTTTTTGGTGTTCTTATTATTCCTTTTCAAAAATCTCAAACTAAATAATTCGACATTAAGTCATGAAAGGCTTTTTTGTGTAACTCGAGAGCTTGGTCTTCTTTTAATAATCGATCATAAAGATGTAGACCTAATAGATAAGAATAAAATCGAAAGGCAAATTCCTTACAGTCTGTATCTTTTTTAAAATGTCCCACTTCTACTGCAATTTCAGCTGACCTAACAAAAGAGTTTATCATTTCATCTAGATATTTGCGTAGGTGATCTTGGACAGCACCTGGTCGATCATCGTACTCAAAGGCAGCCGCTGCGAAAGGGCATCCCCCTGTATGTTGCTTATCCATCCAAGCGTACCAATTTTCTACAGTGGCCTCAATTCTTGGAATTCCTCGAGGGCTTTTAAAAGCAGGAAGCAAAACCTCATTTACGAAGTTTGTGGAAGCATAATCCAAAACCATAGTTTGTAACTTTTCTTTCGAATTGAAATGGCCGAAGAGTCCAGACTTGCTCATACCAACTTTTTTAGCAAGTTCACCAATACTTAAAGACTCTAGACCCCATCGACTTGTAAAATCGAGAGCTGCTTTAAGAATCATCTCTTTTGTTTCTGCTCCTCTACTCATAGAGCTCAACTTTACCATTTCAATTCCTTTCTCACAAAAGTTTATCTTTCGAGATCTGCAATGACATTTTTATCGAAATCAGGGTCCCCTTCTTTAAATAACTCTTGGGCCTCTCTAATCTCTACAAATAACTCTGCAAGATCCCACTCTTTTAACTCTCCCTGTAAAAACTTAAAAAGCTCCTTAAGATCATTTGCCTTCATATTCGCGTGAGATTCGATACTGTCTTTAAGCTTCTTAAAATTTTGAGATTGCATATAAACTCCTTTATTAATTAAGAACACTCGTTCTTTTTATATATTATAAACCGAACGGTCGTACTTATCAATATGTGTAAGATACTAATAATACTTGAATATGGGATTTAATTCTTAAAATAATAGTGATTGATCTGAAAAAATAACTTCTCTAGAATAGAGAGCTTAGAGAGCATCATACTTTCTTTTGAAAAGTCGGATAATAAAAAAGATCTCAACAAAGAACTCTATAGAAATGTTCACAGTATGAAAGGAGCAGCAGGCTCCTACGGACATCATTTTATTTCTACCGTTTGTCATTATCTAGAAGATCTTATGGAATCTGTCAGAGTACAAAAAGAAGCCAATGAAAAGTTTGCAAGTCAATGTTTAAAGTTTGTAGACCTACTTAGGGAATATAAAGCTAACCCTGAAGCTGACCCACAAATCCTAGAGAAGAGTTTACAAGAGATTGCTTCTCGATCAAAACGGTTTTCAAAGCGAGCCTTAATTCTAGAGAATAGCAGCATGATTGCAAAAGTAATTGCAGACGCGCTAAACGCAAAAGGCTACAGCAGCGCTCATTACTTCCAGTGACTTTAATGACTTTAAAGTTAAACATAGTGAAAACTACATCCTTTCAAAAGAGGATGATTTGATAGGTAGTTTCACTAAGCTTATTACTTAATTTCCACCGGTTTTCAGTAACATGTAGTTTCTCAATAAAGGTTCACCTTTACAATTGAGAGCATTATTTCTAAATTCTCAGAACATCCTTTTTTACTGGAGTGCCCATGCACAAAGCGATTGCGCTTGTCTTAATTATTTTCTCTACTCTTTCTTTTGCCAGTGATTGGATGTGGAATACGCTCATCTCAAGGTATCAATTTGAAAAAGAGAAACAGGCCTATTGCTATCGAAATAAAGTAGGAAGAATCGTAGGGGAAAATATTGACAAGCAAGTCAGACCTGCCTCGGTTACAAAACTTTATGTGAGTCTTTGGGCCCTTGATGAGCTTGGAAAAGATTTTCGTTTTGAAACAAAGTTTCATGTTTTCGAAGATAGAATTCATATTGAAGGTCAACTTGATCCCTTTTTCACGACAGAGAATCTTTATTATATTATTTCCTCTTTGAATGATCTTGGTTATGAAGAAATCAAAACTTTAAGTTTTGATAAAAAGTTCTTATTCAATTGGTCAGACTCTCCCTCAGAAATAACAGAACTCTTAAAAGGATACTTAAATACAGACCTTTGGAATGAAGCACACAAATTAGAATTCGAAAATCTCATCTACCAAAATGATCAACTTGGTTTAAACCTCCCCTTAAGAGATCAGCTTAATTTCTCTGTAGAGGAAGTAAAATTTGAGTCCATCCCTAGCAACAATCCAATTTTGACAGGAACCTTTAAATCAAGTCCTATTCATCGCCACCTGAAGCAGATGAATATTTATTCAACTAACTTCATTGCAATGAAAATTTTTGATTATCTTGGAGGCCAAAAGGCCTTTGCTAAGTATATGAAAAAGATATTCCAAGTCGGAACGAGAACAATTTCATTTCAAAATGGAGCTGGATTTGAGCCGAATGTAACTACTTGTCGGCTTACTATTCAAACAATCGAAAGA
>JAGSHI010000172.1 GCA_023954635.1 Bacteriovoracaceae bacterium | reverse complement strand
TATTCTCTCATATCTTAACTCAGCAAAGAGTCCAGATATCATGTCACCAGGGTATTTTGTTGAAGATGAAAAGTGTAGAACATCGCTAATGAGTTCAATGCCAATTGATATGTTTCCATAAATCAGTACTCATAAAACTACAGTAAAGTGAGTGCTAAAAAATACTCAGTAATTTAGTTTGTGAGTGACCACAATAACGTTAATTATTGCAGTCACTTTTTAGATTAGCTTAATTCTAAGCTAGTACCTTAGCCGTCTTGGCTCCCTTTTATTGTTCATCTTTTTGTGTATGTGTGAACCTAACGTAAAAACTTCGAGAATTAGACAAGCTAATTGTATGTTCTTCCTTGAAAGCATATTAAACTCCTTTTTTCTTTAAACTATTTGCTATAGTTCCTTCAGAATAGTTAGTGAGATCTTTTATTTGTTTGTAAGTCATTCCTTGATCTCTTAGGGAATGAATTAGTTCATCGTTACGCAGTTTAGGCCTTCCTAATTTCACACCCTTTTCTTTAGCCGCATTCAGGCCTGAAACAACTCTTTCTCGAATAATAGATGCTTCAAACTCTGCAAATGCACCAATTATATGCATCATCAGACGACCAGAACTGGTTGTTAAATCAATATTGTCCTTCAGGGCAATGAATGAAATGTCTTTTGAGGCAAAGTAATTGAGGGTATTAATTAGGTCTTTAAGTGAGCGAAACAAACGATCCAGCTTCCAACAAATAACAGTATCAAAACTACCAGATTCAGCATCTTCAATCATCTTCTTGAATTGAGGACGGTTTGCATTTGTTCCAGTGCGCTTGTCCTCATAGATCGAGAAAATCTCCCAACCTTGCTGTTTAATGTAGTTCTTTAACTCTTTTACTTGGAGGTCTACTGATTGTTCATTGGTACTGACTCTAGCATAAACGGCTACCTTTTTTGTCAAGCGTTGCTAATTTGGGTGATCAAGAGACTTCGAGAAACTTTTATTGTAGCCGACTCTATAATAGACTCTACATAACTTAAGCCGAGTTTCTCGGCGACAACTGCTCTCCATTTAACCGGACGTCGTATAGATTCTGTAACTTCAATTTTGAATCTACTGGAGTCTAAGATATCTCCCTTATCAATCCTTTCAATAAACTCATTTTCTTTTGAATTGATCTTTTGACGTAACAACTCCAGTCTCTTCTTTTCGGTATCATATTGGGCCTTAAGCCTTTCATGACGTAAAATTTCGGATTCATTAATGCATGAATCAATTGCTTGTATAAGCATACAACCTCCTAAGGTAGAAAATTGGAAGCTAGATTACTTCCATTCTCTTATACCAGTAAAAGAGGTGTTTTTTTGGTTATAGGGCTTTGAAATTTATAGGACGATAGTTATTATAGATATCTTTCATTTCAGTTTCTGTATGAAATTTCCAGTGTTGATCAGCTCTTCTTCCATCTTCAAAATAAAAAACTTTTCGCCACGAGCAATTCACAACTAGATCAATTGCTTTCCTCCAATTGCTTTCTATAAACTTTGGATTAAGTTCCTTATATTCTGTATCAATTTCGACGCCATTCTCGTCACATTTTGTCATGGCATTTAAAATGTCAGATGAGTGTTTCTTATGGTTTGTGTCTAACGAGTAAAATAAGTCTATCTGCTTGTCCCAATGGGCATACTTCTTATGAATTTCAATGTTACCAATTTGAAGTTTTATTTTGTCTAATATAATTTGTCTTTGAGCACTGGTGTATACCTCTGTAGGTACACTTATTAGCAAATGCTCAGCATCTAGTGATTCGACATCAACTTCATCGATATTATTAATTAAAATGGGATATTTTTGCGTGAAGAATTTATCCGAGTTTTTATTTTTTAATGAATATCGAAAGCTATCTGGGCTCGATTCTATGTTTACACCCCAATTCCTTTCCAGATGGGAGATCTCCTCGTTAACGGAGGAAAATACTGGTTCAAGTGTTTGAAACTCTAGAGGGAGAGGGTTCTTCTTAAAAGTTTGAGAAATAATACTATAACAGTGCTCTTGAAAACGTGGATTAAGTTCTATTGCTTTTAAAACTAATGAATTTAACTTTTTCAATATTACCCTCCCGTTTATTGCCCTTTTTGAGAATCCAATCTCAATTAGGGCATAGATCAATACACTTCAACTTTCATTCATAATACATTTCTTATCATGTTAACTGAACAAATTTTAGTATTAGGAGAGGAAAATGAAAAAAGGAAAGTTAAAGCACATGCTCCAGATGCAATCAGAGACACTGAGGCAAGCATCACAGGATTTAGAGATTGATTATTACCGATTATCAGCGATTTGTAATGGATGGCTAATACCTAAGGACGAAGAAATGACAAGGATATCTAAATTGCTAGGTATTTCATGTATCGCATTAGCTAAGACTCTTGGGCGAAAAGGTGAGAAGAGATGAAAGGTCGTTTCGTCCCTGGTAACACGGCAGAGTTTCTAAAGCTCTTTGGGAGTGAGTCAAATAAATATACATTTCAGGTGCTTCCTGATTCGAGTAGATGTGAGGTTTCACCACGATCATACTATGGGTCATTTGAAAAATATGAACATCTATTACGGAAACAAAATCGAAATGGAGCGGGTATATTTTTTGTCCCAAATGAGACGTTAGGAAAAAGCAGAAAGACTTCAGATGTGGTTAGTGTTAGAGCTCTGTGGGTTGATTCAGATGATGGCCCTATTAAAGGTGCTAAAATGCCCTTTGATGTTGTTGTTAAAACAAAGAATGGTGAACATGGATACGTGTTTCTAGGTCAGAATGAATGCTCGCTCGAAGCTTTTTCCTACTATCAAAAAATGTTAGCGGAAAGGTTAAATACCGACCCTAAAGTCTCGGACCTTCCTCGACTCATGAGATTGCCCTTTTATTTTCACTGCAAAGATTTCAATAATAGATTTTTGGTGAGGTGTATATGAACATTTTATTTAAATTATGTAGAGCATATAATATCCCCGAATTTGACTTTGATAAAGTAAAAGTTAATGAGAGTCTTAAAGTAAAATCCAGATGCTTTCTAAATTCTGACTTGAAATTTTCGTTTAAAAAATCTGTCGAGGGTTGTGGGGCTTTAAATGATTTATGGAATAAAGAGACCTTAAATCATACAGAGAGATTAGTTCTACTTAGCATTGCTTGTAATACTTTCGATGGACCTGAAATGTTGCTAGAGCGGTGGCCTAGTTCAAAAACGAAATATCATATTAATTATGCTATTCAAAATAAAACTAAACCTAGATCTTGTGAAAATTTGCAAAAAGAGTCTATTTGCGAAACTTACTTCCACCCTCTTTATGATGATCACTGCTTTGATGCATACTCCAATTCCAAGCCTTCCCCGATTCGCTTAGGTAGGTGTAGGGGGAGTAATGACTGTTAGTACAGAGGAATCTCTTCAGGCAATTTCAGCTTTGCCAAATCCTATAGAGAAAAAAAAGGCTTTGGTGCTCCTGGAGAGAGCCTCTGGTGAAGATCTTCAAAGCCTAAAGAAGAAGCTAAAGAAGGTGGAGAATTTATCTTCAACATCTTTTGATCCTCTTACGAGTGTATTCATTCATAATGGTGTCTATTCTAAACCTGTTATGAAAGGGAAAGTTCCATCCTCGGTTTCTATTGCTTCTTTTAAACTAGTTGCTAAATCTATAATAAAGATAAATCAGCATGAGATTGTTCGAGTGGACTTGGTTTCTCAAACTAATAAAGTATATGCCGATTTAGTTTTTCAACCGGATGTTTGGAATTCTCTAAAAGCATTCAAAACAAGGGTCGGGTCTTTTGGGGAAGCAATGTTCAAAGGGACTGACAAAGATATTCAAGAAATTAAGTTCCTTCTTTTTACCGACCCTGGGGTTTGCCACTTAAAAGGTGTCACGACTAAAGGGATACACCCGTTTGATGGGGCATATTGTTTCGTATCTGATGATCTGTCAGTGGATTCAAGAGGTAACGATGTTTCTAGTGACATTATTTATGTGAAAGGAGGGAATTATGAAGCCTGATTTATTAATTAAATCTAGTAAAAAGATGACTAAAAAAATAAAAAAAATTAAGAAGAGGATCAAGAAGCACCAGCTGCCATTAACAAAAGATGAAATAGGTAGAATCGCTAAACTGCTGGTTAAATTTAATAATCTAGAAATTTGTTCAATTGTCGTTGGGACTATGTTCGCTGGGCCTTTCAAGACCCGGTTGAAGAAAATTAATAAACAGGGGTTTCCAATCCTATTCATTGGAGGTGAGGCTGGTTCTGGAAAAACCCAGACCTTGGTGCAGTTGATAATAAAGTTTAACCCTAGTAAGACTGAGCCAATTAATGCAGGTAACGTTACACCATTTACACTGATTTCAAAAAGTTCAAGCTGTAATACATCTTTTCTCTTAGTGGACGAATTTAAACCATCGAAATTTGATCAACGTCTAAAGCGGCTGTGGTCTAACTTCATTAGGACAAACTACGATGGGCAAACTACTGATAGAGGACATGCGAATCAGACTATAACAACTTATGTTTCGCATTGTGCTGCAGTTATTATAGGTGAGGCAATAATCTCTGAACCTGCTGCTGAAGAGCGAACAGTTAAAGCATTATTTTCTAAAGCAGAATCAATAAAGTACATAGATAGTTTTAATGAACTTTCGAAGCAGTCTCTTGATACATTCTTCATGGCCTTTCTTGTTTGGAGTTTGAAGTATCCATTGGATGAAGTTCAGCAAGTTTATGAAAATCAACTCCTCGTTGTATCGGAGAAATTACAAAATCGACATAGACATAATGCAGCTACTGTTAGAGTTGGATTGTACTTTTTAAATCAATTCTTTCTGGAGCAAGGGTGTGACTTTGATGTATCGAGTTGCTTGGATGCAGTTGATAATGCTCAACTAAACAGCGAAAGGGCAACTGGTAGTTACACTGATGTCGAAAATATACTTTTGGGCATTTGCTCTATGCTTGAGTCTTTATCTGAATATGATTTATCAAATTTTAATCGTGAAAATATGATTTTCTTAAGGATAGATCAAAATGATCCGTCTAAGTCTTATATCATAATCAGAGTTAATCTCCTTTATCCTATGTTTAGACAGTGGGCTTTGCGTACAGGTTTTGATGATGATGTACTCGATCAAAAAACATTCAGCACACAGCTTCACAAATCAAAATATTGCAAAGCCTATAATTCTGTTAAGTATTTTGGAGGAAACTGTAAGGCTCACACTTTATATCTAGGTGAGATGCAGAAATCATTGTTACTTCGTGGGTTACTTACCGAATTTGAGCTTTCAGATGTGGAAGGTGGGGCTACTGCAGGTGATTCTCATTCAGAAATAGGTAATTACGATTTCTTTAGTATCAACCGGTCAACCAATGAAATAGATAAAGGAAAGGATTTATATGATAAGTAAGAAAAGGGAAGAACTATTCACAAGTCAACCGTTGCTAGCTTCGTTAAACGCCATTACTGAAATTGATGACTATCAAACTAGTCTTATCTATTTGATAAGGCGAAGGTGGTACAATTCGTTAGATTTACTTTGCTTTCAGGCCCCGATCAAAAACTTTGAATTAGAAGATTGGGTAGTGTTTCCAAACTTCCCTGGTTACAACGTTGAATTTCGTGGGGTTAGAACTCAAGAAAATATAAAAAAGCTCTTTCGTAAAGTATGTGGATTTGGAGTTAAAGGAGTTAAATACAATGACCATGATACTTATCTCCGGTTTGAGAAATTACTTATGGAGTCTAACGGGTATGACAGGTGGTTAGTTAAAAACTCTTCGATACCTCAAACGAAAGAGGCTCAAAAAAATGAGCGATGAACCCAAGGGAATTGCTTGTGGTGCAAGAATTCGAAAAAAAATCAGTAACTATTGCAGCAACACCCCTCTTAAGAATGGTCGCTGTAGGCTTCATGGGGGCCTTTCAACGGGACCCAGGACCAAGGAAGGTCTAGAGAGGTCGAAAAAAGCAAATTTTAAGCATGGGGAGTTCTCAAGAGCTAAGAAAAGAGAAAAAATTTTGTTTAACTGGATGCAAAGAGAAATTAAAGCTCTCATTGAAGAAGAGAATTTTAAAAGTGCACTAATTTTACTCAGTAACTTCGAAAAGGGATTTAGTGAGCTTGAAAAATGCAAAAAAGATGAAAAAAAATACAAAGAATCAGAGAAGGATGGTCAATTCGAATGAGTTTTGAAAGTAATAGCTATGATTTTTCGCCTCGAACTGAAGAAAAACCTCAGATTTGGGATGTTGAGGATCTGTCGAGATATTTAAGGTGCTCTAAAGGGCATATTTACAATCTTGTCAGTAAAGAAAAGATCCCTTTTAAGAAGGTTGGAGGATTGCTGAGGTTTATTCCTCTTGAAATCCAGAACTGGGTTTTAGAGGGATAGTGTTA
>JAGSHI010000153.1 GCA_023954635.1 Bacteriovoracaceae bacterium | reverse complement strand
TGGTGGAGCAGGTGGTGCTGGTGGGATTGGTCGAGTTCGTTTAGATGATTCTGATGGTGTGGTTGCTGGAAGTGGAACTGCTTATCCTAGTTCGGCAGTTGTTATTTCATCCTCGAGTTCAACGACTGCACTCAATGCTTATGAATCCGATATTTCTTTTGGTTGTGGAACTATTGAAGATATAAATAATCAAGGCCCTCCTTCCGGAGGACTTTTTATCTTTCTACTTGTTACCCTTCCTTTTGTGCTCTTTAAATTCAAAGACTTAATGCACTTCTTAAAGTGTGCAATTTTCAACACTTGACGCAGGTTACGTGCACGTGCGCGTAGTCCGCGTCATTATAAGAAAATTATTTTACAGGAAGAAGACCCATCGAAGCTGGCGCCTCATCGTCTCCGACATTTGATTTGTTTCCATAACCGAGTTGACCAAAAGATCCTTGTCCCCAACACATAATGGAACCAGAATCAGTGAGACCACAAGTGTGATTAATCCCACCAGCGGTTGAACTCATACTCTGACCGGTATTGATAAAAGGAATAGCAAGAAGCTCTTCATCATCACCAATATTATTTGTATTACCCTGACCAAGTTTTCCAAATGAACCTTGCCCCCAACAAACTGTATCTTTTGATGTTGTCACTGCACAACTTGAAAAGTTACCTGTAGAGATATGAGAAATATTCGCCTCAATGTTTACAGAACTAATGGCCGAAGGTAACTCATCATCTCCTATACTCATCATATGTCCGTAACCAAGTTGACCAAAATTATTTCCACCCCAACACCGAACTGATTGATCGGCGAGTAATGCACATGTGTGAACATTTCCAGTGGCCATCGAAAGCGCTTTTTGTCCAATAGAAAGAACTGGCTGACTTGAAGGAACTTCATCATCACCAATAGTATTAAGGTGACCATAACCTAATTGACCATTGTTGTTTTGACCCCAACAACGAACATCACCACCATCGAGAACAGCACAAACATGATTTGAAATTGTCGAGACATCCATTTGAACAACCATTCCCCCTGTACTCACAGCACCTACAGAAGAAGGAAGTTCATCGTCTCCAATATTATTAAGATGGCCAAGCCCAAGTTGTCCGGCACTATTGGCCCCCCAACATTTGACGTCTCCACCTTTTATAAGGACACAAGAATAAAATGTTCCAAGGTAAACTCGAAGAGCAGTTCCAGATCCAAATGATACATTGGATACTGCTGATGGAGATTCATCATCACCAACATTGCTCGTATTCCCAAGTCCAAGCTGACCTTGATTATTGTATCCCCAACACTTAACAGCACCTGATTCTAAAACAGCACAATTATGATAAAGTCCAGAAGCTATATAAACGGCCTTTTCTCCGAGATCAACTGCCGGCAAAGAATCTAAAGATTCGTCATCTCCCATACTATTCACATGGCCAAGTCCAAGTTGACCAAAATTATTTCGTCCCCAACATCTCACTTCATTAGAAGTATTAAGGGCACAAGAATGAAAACCACCAGTCGTTACCATTAAGTTCTTTTGAACTGGAGCTGGCGTTGGCTCAGGAGTCGGTTCAGGAGTTGGTTCAGGAGTCGGTTCCGGAGTCGGTTCAGGAGTCGGCTCTGGGGTTGGTTCAGGAGTCGGTTCCGGAGTTGGTTCCGGAGTCGGTTCCGGAGTTGGTTCAGGAGTCGGCTCAGGAGTTGGCTCAGGAGTCGGCTCTGGAGTTGGTTCAGGAGTCGGTTCAGGAGTCGGTTCAGGAGTTGGTTCAGGAGTCGGAGTTGGTGTCGGCTCAACCTTAGGACAGTATTGGACATCCACAGTTGAAAGAACACTTCTCTCTTCTTGAATATGAACCTGATTTAATTCATGAACATAAGAATGTCCTATAGGAGATCCATCAAGAAAAACTTTGATAGAAGATATATCAACATTTGAAACAGAAAGATTAAATTCTTTTTCAGGTTTAACAGCAGAGGAAGCTAAGATTCCTAAACGCGAAAGCCCATCTCCATAATAACCTGTCGCCATATCAACAGAAATACCACCGGCCTGCTCAATCATATCTAGATAACCATAACCAATTTCGTTTTCACCTTTAAGTGGCATCGTCTCAAGATTATTATAAAGAACACCACCGACAATCAATGGCATTGAGCCTCGACGAGACTTTAAGTTGGCCAATACTCCAGACGGGGTAATGATTCGATCATAATCTCCACGCTGATATTTTCCATTCATTGCTGAAGGAGGAGCATCAGAAACACAGTCAGTGAAAAAGGTCATCTCTTCTTTTTTGTCTGGATCTGGAACTGGAAGAACACCTTCAGGATACTCAGCACAGATATCTTGTTCATCTGCAACAAAGATTACGACAAGGGCAGCATCATCTCTGAAAAACCCTAAGTCTTGAGCCGCCTGGTATTCATCATCACCCAATGATTTATTTAGAGAAAATAGCCCAGTCTCTCCACCATCACCAAAACCATCAACCTTTGGAAACATCAGTTTAGTTCTGAGATGCCCTTTAATTTCATCCATCGTCATAGAAGAGGCATCTAGAATAGTTGGCTCTCCACCTTTTCGATAAAGTTTTCCAGATCGCATTGACTTTGAAGAGTGTGCCAACATAACAGCAATCTTTGTATCAACTTCCTCAGGGAGAAGGTTGATAAAGTTATCAAAGCCATCAGCAACAGCACCTCGTTCGTCTACAATAGATCCAGAGGTATCAGGAATGATTAGGACATCGAGTTTACGAGTTATAAACTCATCATTGATTTTATGTGTATCGTGAAAACAATTCGGAGCAGGTGCAGGCACAATGACATTATCACCGATACCAAATGCACCATCGGCCGCTTCGTCTTCTCCACCAGAAAGGCAAGAAGTCAGGACAAAAAGTCCTAGCAGCATTGTCACATGTAAAATTTTGAGAAGTTCTCTCAAAATATTCCCCCCCGAGAATATGATCTTTCATTATAGTATCGACTTAAATCTCATCGGTTTTTTTGTTAAGCAACTGAAATTACGTACGTGCTAAAGAAGATTTAATCAGATGAATCGCCTCAAAAATGAGGATCAAATCAAGTAACTCACTGACTTTACGAAACTCAATAATTTTAATAACTTAGAAGAGTTTTTCGAGACCTAAAAGCACAGATGTTTCAGAGATTTCGGCGTCCCCATTCTCAGTTTCAAATTCATGACTTGAGAGTTTTAGACCAATTATAGATTGAAGGTTTTTTGAAAGTTTTTTACGAGAGACAAGACCGATTTCAAAAAGAGTATCCGTTCCAAAACCTATATCGAGGGAAAATTCAAAATCTTGCGTAAGAAACCTGAAGGGATATAAAGCCCCTACTCCTCCATGAAAATACAGTCCACTATCTTCAACCACAGAAGTACTTGAGACAGTATAGGTAGTGACTTCATTAGCACCAACATTAAGCCTTGTTTGAAAAGGTAGGTAGTGGAACAAATCTCCATAAGAAAAACTTAAGGCCTGATTATGAAATTTTAAAGTATTAAATACCTCACCTGCCGTTCTAGAAAATTCGACTTGATAAAAAGGGACATAAAATCCATTTTCATCATCTCTACCTTTCATATAATTTATTTCAAAACCATTAAGTGCAGTTCCATCAACACTAACCTGACTCCCAGACAGTGTTGTCGTATAGTCTGTCATCGTTGGCTTAAAGCTAACTCCAAGCTTTTTATATTTTTTTCTAAACTTCTTTTTTTTGATTCTCTTTTTGACTATTTTTTTCTTTGGCTGAATTCCACGAATAACTTGAACTCTTCTTTTATAACTCGTTCCTTTCCCTTGCTTTACTCTCCAATAAAATTTTTCTGGAAGATCACGACTTTCAATAGTTGTAGAGTTTGTTCGAATTAATCTTCTCACTAAAATATTTTTGAAAGAAATATCTTTTGAAATCTCTAAGAAATAATCTCCTTCGACATTGGATTTCCACTTGAAGGTTACCTTATCCCCTACAGTTTTGAATCCATGATAAGGACTTAAAAGAGAAACTTTTTCAATTTTTTTAATTTGAATTTCTTCTATAACAATTTTTGTTAGGTCACTAAAAGGACTTTGCCTATCCCAAAAATCGACAACTGAAACACGAATATGTCCAACCCCTGCTTTCGGATTTTCCCACTTCCAAGTGCTTTCAGAAGTTGTACCTTTCACAACTAGATTTTTACCATCTGAATCCGAGTAAATTTCGATAAGATAACTTTTAGCATCTTCATTTTCGGGCATTGGAATTTCGACATAACGATCTCCTGCGAAACTACTGGCGACAAGAAGCTCAAACATTTTTTCATATATTGAAGACGATTTCTCTTTAATCTTTAGTCTCATTTCTTTTTCTAAAATTGGCTTTTCAGGAGGAGGAGTCGGTTTGATAATAACCTTAACTGGCTTTTGAAAAACAATATTTCCATTAGAGTCTACCTTTTTGGCCCTCCAATAAAATGTCCCCGTTTTTGGAAAAGATATTTTTGTATTGGCTCCAGATACTTTTTTTGTAATAAGATTTTTTTCAAAATTTGGCATGTAGCTTAATTCAAAAACAAATTTATCTTCTGACTTTCCATCCCAATTGAAGTCTACCTGCTGATCAGGCTTTCGAAGTTCGATCTTAACTCCACCAGTATACTTATCCCAATCGCCAAACTCTGTTATCACTTCTTCTTCACTTTCAATAACGACTTCCTCTTCAACTTCAAGAAGAGGAGTTTCTGATAAAAGCCGTGAAGAAGTAAGTTCTAGCTTTTGATTCTCTCGAGCCTCAATACTACTTTCTTGATTAGAAATAGTGGCCTTCCCTTCAACAACTACGACCTCACTAATATTTTCAGTTCTTTTTAGTTGAACAGTTGCACTTGTGCTTTCAAGTTTGAACTGTCTGTTTTTAATATTAATTAAGAGTGGGCCAGATTTTTTACTAATTCGAGCAAAGATAATCCCTTCTGCTAAATCGAGGTTTAATACTCCTTTATCCATCTGAATTTTAAAAAGAGTCTTTTCTGAAACTTCGATGTTCGCACCATTCAAAAATTCAAGATCAGCACTTGAGTTTTCAAAAGTAAAAACTTGATCATCACTAAAAAGAGCTTCTGATTCCCAGGTGTCTGCCCAGCCAAGGTTCATGGCCGATTTTTTCTTAACAGTATTATTACTTTTTCTTACAATAGCGAGAGGGTTACCACGATCTCCAAAGTTATTTTCGAACTTAAAGTTTCTAAGATGCAAGGCCCCAAACAGGAACATACCCAAACCGAATAAGAGAATTGTGTTATCAAAATATTTTAAGTTCATTTCTTTCCAAAACATTTGTAATTTCATAACATTATACCAAATACAATAGAATGAAACATCTATGGAGTAGGATTACTTGACCCAAAAACTCGGTATCCCATTAAAAGTAAAAGTCATCGTTCTTATTTCCATAATTCTTGGAAGTTCATTGGTCTTTTTCACTTCATTCTCTGTAGATCTCTTTAAAAAAGATAAAGCTGCTTACGTTTATGAAACGAGTTTAGTTACAAGCGAATCTATTCAATCACAAGTTGACCAATATCTTTCAAAATCAATAAAAATGATCCTGCTTATAAAGAAAATTATTGAAAAAAGATCAGATAACCAGATTCAAAGACAAATATTTCTAGAACATGAGGGATCACTTTTATTTGTTTCAAAAAATTTCACTATTGAGAATAAAAATAGTTTAAAAAGCTTGTCTCTTAAGAGTAGTGATCTCAAAAACTTTGACTTTAACTCAACTCCCCCTATTGCAACTTCCTCAAATAAAATTGAACTAAGACTTTTCAAGATAGGTTCTCAGGAAGTCTTCCATCTACTTGAAACCCAATCAAGGATGCAGTTATTCTTTTCAACTAATTATGTAATCTCTCCCCTTGAAGAGAACAAAATCTATAGTTCATTTCTGTTCTCTTCTAGATCATCATTTGTTTTCCCTAGTAAAAAGAACTTACCTGAGCTTGTTGCAGTTTCTAATCAATTAAAAGAAAACCCTATTTCTAAGTCAGTAAAAGAAATTAACATAGGGAATGAAAAATACTTACTTGCTTGGTCACGCCTAAGAAGTCTAAACCTTTATGTCGTCTCTCTTATTCAACACAAAAAGGCCTTCAAAGCTGCAACTTACCTAACTCAAAAATCGCTCTATTTTGGAATGATGGTTCTTGGGATTGGAATGATTCTAGCCGTATTCTTTTCACGATCTTTAACGAAACCACTTGAGACTCTCTACCAGGGAACTCAAAAGATTGCCTCAGGAGACTTCACTGGAAAAGTAGACGTATCCTCTAGAGATGAGATCGGAAGTTTAAGTAACTCATTTAACTATATGTCTTCAGAGATCTTACGTTATATGGAAGAGATGAAAGAGAAGGCTCGATTAGAAAATGAAATAGCTGTTGCTAAATTAGTTCAAGATAGTTTTTTCCCAGCGATGGAACATAAATTTGAAAATCTAGAAGTTGCTGCTTTTTATAATCCCGCATCTGAATGTGGAGGAGACTGGTTCCAAGTTCACAGAGAGTCAGGGAAAACAATTATTCTAATTGCTGATGCGACTGGACATGGAGTACCCGCTGCATTTCTAACTGCGACTATACATTCTGCTTTTAACTCGATTATGGACGATCCCAACACTAAAGCACAGGCCTTGAGTGACTCTGGAGTTTTACTTGAAAAGATCAATCGAGTTGTTTGTAAGATGCAAACAAATTTATACCTTACTTGTATTGCACTCATCATTGATGAAGCAACTAATCAAATGAACTACACCAATGCTTCTCATATGGATCCATTTATCATTCATCAAAAACAAGATGAATATAACAAGCAAGACCTCATACCCTTACTTGACGGTAAAGGTCCGAGACTCGGTCATAAACTTGAAAGCAGTTTCAATAGTTCAACGCATAAGCTTAAGGCTGGAGACACCCTTATTCTAATGACAGACGGTATTCTTGAAAGTGTTAACAATGAAGAAAAGCAATATGGGCAAAGAAATTTTATTAAGAGCCTTTGCTCAAATTTACACTCTGATCCAGCTCCACTTCGTGATAATATTATCAGTGATTTAAAGAACTTTTGTGGCTCAACTCCATTTGATGATGATGTGACCTTAATGGTGCTCAGGACATAAACTTGAAAGTATACAAAAATATTCCAAATTTTTCAGATCTTAATATTGATCAAGTTAATTTTGTAGATTCTTCAGAAAATGCTGATTTTTGTTTTTATGATCATTCAACTTGGGACCAATCCAAAAACCCTGAGAAAGATGTTTTAATATCAAGCGAAGATGATGAATTTAACGTTTTGAATCTTCTTGCGAATCAGAAAACATATCATCTCATTGGAAACAGTCCTGATATTGAAGGAGAGATTAATAGAACATTATCAATCCTAAGATCCGGCTGTTTTTGGGATCCTGCTAAAGGTTTTCCTAATCCCTCATGGAATATTGAAAAATCAGTAAATTCAACAGAAGACATCAAACAAACAATTGATACAATATTGTCTGAATTTGATTTCAATACACTTTTTAGCGAGCAAGAAGATATTATTCGTCTACTTGCAAATGAGCTTTTAGTTAATGCTTTTTTTCATCGCCCCGATATTGATACAGACAGAACCTCGACTATAGTTCTTCCAAAGTCCATCCCCATACAATTATCACGTAATGAGAAATCAATTTTGTTAAGAGTAGAAGATTATAATGGAGGCTTTGCTTATGATAAGCTCCTAGGAAGTTTATCGAGAGGCTTCAAAGAAAAAAAACCTCGACATGATACTGGAGGAGCAGGACTTGGTTTTTACTTTGTCTTTAAAATGGCAAACCAAGTTATTGTGAATATCAAAGAAACGGGTACAGAGATTATATGTATGTTTGATGCTAATAAAAGA
>JAGSHI010000213.1 GCA_023954635.1 Bacteriovoracaceae bacterium | reverse complement strand
TATAAGTTACCTTGCTGTTCAATTCTTTATAGAGGCCATATTCAGAAACCTTACTCATTCTATTTGCAATGTTCCCGCGTTCTACCTTCTTATCATTATTAAAACTCAACTCTTGAAATTTTTTCAAGTTATCAATTATTCCATGTTCTTCTGATATCTCGGAATTCACTTCTAAATTCACATAACTTGTAGCCCATGTTGCAAGACTAATGGCCACCTCATCCTTATTGTTTTCTGTTACAGCATAAGAAAGACGAATGATAGGATGAAAGGCAGCTGCACCAACTCCCTCAATGAGAATGTCAAAATACTTTTCTAGTGTTTTATCAATTCCATTTATTTCAACCACGGATTTAAAGTATTTGATATAAGATGTCTCAAGTTCATACTCTCCGAAGAAATCTTTCCAATTTTCATCATTTATAACTTTTGTTGCTTCTTTAGTTGGTTCTAATTTTTTTGTATCGAAGTCATAGAACTCTAAAAGACGTTTATCGCTAGCACCAAGTTCTCTCAATGCGAGTAATGCCATGGGAGTATGTGTATATAACTCTCCTGAGTAATATGTACTGAAATTTTGATTATGTTTTTCTATTAACTTATCTACTTTCATAAAAACTCCTTCCCCATGAAAATACAATAAAAGCATGTAAAACTAAAATTGTTTTATTCTATGAGACTATAGAGAAAACTTATCAGCAGGCAATTTAGTGACACCTTTTATCAAGAGCCAAAGACACAAACCAAACTCTGCAAGAACAGGAACCACCATTAATACCTCTAAAGAAGGAGCAAGTGATGGATTTAGAAAATTAACAACAGCATCTACTAGATAAACAACTCCAGCAGCACTAACCCCTATACCAAGTAGCTTCGGAAAGAGTTTTGATTTTATTAACAAATACCCCATGAATCCGCAGTTAACACTAAAAAGAACTTGGCTAATTAAATAACCGTTTCGATGCCCTTGCATAAACATCATAACCTGCTCGTTAATTTGAGAAGCTGTCCATGTCTCTTCAGTAGTTATTGAAAATAGAAGTAACGGACTTAGGTGATTTAATAAATTCATTCCAATAACTGTGGCTTGCCCTAATCGAAATACAGTTGCAAATGTAGCAGCAATTTGACCTACAGGTTTTAAGATATAATAGAATAAAACAGCAACAACAATATCAGCAACCACCATAACGAGGTCTGACAAAAAACCAAAACGAAAAAGTAATTCAGAACCTTTTATATTTAAAACTGTTTGAGCTGCATCTCCAGGAACAATGAGGCCCATACGAACAAAACCTTCGCTGAACAATCCACATAAAATGATTAAGAGATAAAAGACTCCAGTAATACGTGCTAACTTTTTATTTTCCATAAGGAGATGTTAATTACAGGTGTAAAAGATGACCATATGCCCCGTGGTGGAGATAGTGGTCGCTTCTTAATTAAAAAAATTAAAACATATACCGAATTCCAAAAAGACCACCAACATCTCTCTTCAGTTGGTTACCTTTTTGATTTTGAGAAGTGGGAATTTGGAGCAAAAGTTCCGTAACAAAAGATGAAATCGTTAACTTCAGTCCCGGTGAGATCAAAGTCATATCCTCTCCAGTATTACGAACAGCCTTACTGTTGAGATGACTTGTATAAACCTTCTCATGGGAAAGCTCAAGGACGTAGGCTAAAGCCTTATCAGCACCCTCCCCTAAAGTCGTTTGATAGGCAAAAGCGGTATTAATACTAAATTGATCTCCAGGAATAGTTTTTGTTTTACTCGAATCACCAACACCATTGAAAGTATAGACAAAACTAAAGTCGCCTAACCAGTTTCCTTTTCTCATGGAGAAATATAAACCAGGTTTGAGGTCCCAGGTTTCTGAGCTGATTCCCTTTTTACCAGTTGGAAGCTCTATTTCTAAGGTAGCAGCAGCTCCAAGAATTCGACTAGCGGTATTTTCCCGAAAAACTCCATACTTAATGAGAAGTCCTGTATCCATAAAACCTGAAGTCTTAGTTGTATTTCCTCCCATCTGCATATCCATGTCCATATACATTTGTTTAACAACGAGAGTGATATCTCTTTTTAAACCATAGGCCAATACAGTCATTAAAGAATTTTGAGTCATTTCTCTATTCATCATGCTTGGATCTTCGCTTCGGGAGTTGAAGCGGATTTGCTCTCGGAAAATCCATCTTTTTTCAGAAGGGGTAAGGCCAGCATCGACACTAATTCCTGCTGAGTAAGCGTTCTGCATTACTAAAAGGATTAAGAAAAAACTAAAAAATAGTACTTTATTGTATACGTTTTCCAGGGGTGAAATTTGCACGTTTGATGGCCTCAAAAATTGTTTTATCTTCAATGGTTGCTTCTTTTTTAATTACTATTGTTATCTTCTTTTCATCCCAATTCGCTTTAGCATCTACAACATTTGGAACTTCTTTTACAAGTTTTTCAATCCCACCATGGCAACCAGGACAATCCATTCCAAATACTTCGTAAGTTCTAATTTGCATGTTTGGATACATCTTCGAAAGTGAATTTGTTTTTTCTTTAGTGGCGCAACCAGTAAAAGATAAGAAGATAGTCAGAAACATAATGGTAGAAATAATTTTTTGTTGCACGTTGATTTAACTCCGCTTTCATTTTTTGACGATAATATCATTATGATCCCTAACTAATTTTATAGCAAGGTCTCCAATGATACTTTAGGGTCAATAATAAGAAAGTAGAGTTCTAAAACTGCATTTATCTCTTGTGGAGGTAATTTTTCCAATTCTGTGCCATTTTGGCCGAGTCCTTAAACTTCATTGCTTTATTCAGAACTAATTCAGCTGCCGAAGTATCTCCCAATTGAATCAGAGCAATAGACTTTTCGACCAACACTTGCCCCTTATCCTTTTTTGGAAGTCCTTTACTCAAGGCCAGATCGAAAAACTTAATCGCCTGTTTGAAGCTTTCTTTTTCAAGATGCAGACGTGCTTTAAGAGCAAAGAGTTTACCATTCTTGCTAAGCTTGGCCGCTTCAGTCAACGGTCCCATCGCTGCTTGATATTCTTTGGCCTGTATCAAACAGTCGGCCAAAAGCTTAAGGTTTTTTTGATTCTTTTTTATAATCTTCTCTTTCATAGCCGTTTTCAACAAAACTGAAGCCTCATAGGGAAGACCATTTGAAAGATAGAGACTAATGATATTTAAAAACTCTCCCTCTTGATCAAGTAAATTTAGTTTCAAAGCGAGATCGAGTACGGCAAGAGCTTCCAACGATTTATTATTATTCAATAAAGATCCGGCCAATTGAGTCCAGTACATTTTTTTGCCATGATTCATCTCAACAAGTTTGAAAAGAATCTTTCCAGCTTCAGTATATCTTTCCTCTTCATAAAGCAGGCT
>JAGSHI010000053.1 GCA_023954635.1 Bacteriovoracaceae bacterium | reverse complement strand
GTTCCTGTCGGAGTGGCAGTCGCAGTTCCTGTCGGAGCTGGAGTTGCAGTTCCTGTTGGAGTGGCAGTCGCTGTTCCCGAAGGTGTTGCAGTCGCAGTTGCAGTTCCCGAAGGTGTTGCGGTTGCTGTTCCTGTCGGAGTGGCAGTCGCAGTTCCTGTCGGAGCTGGAGTTGCAGTTCCTGTTGGAGTGGCAGTCGCTGTTCCCGAAGGTGTTGCAGTTGCAGTTCCCGAAGGTGTTGCGGTTGCTGTTCCTGTCGGAGTGGCAGTGCCCGTTCCCGAAGGTGTTGCAGTCGCAGTTCCTATAGGAGTAGCCCTAGCTGTTCCTGTTGGAGTTACTGCTACTGTTGGAAGAATTCCCGGAGCATCTAGCAAGGGAGTCGGGCTTATTGGTGCATTTTCAATATTGTCTGAGCCAACCGAAGCAGGAGAGCCTCCTCCATCTTTTGAGCAACTAGCAAGGGACAGTAAAAGAGCAGCAACCAACAATATTTTGACCATTATATTAATGATAAATCACAAGTGGATTACACTGCAGAGGGAAAAGAAAACCTGTTTGTTTTACAAGTAATTACTACAGCTTACACGAGCATTCTTAACATATACCAAAGACCAATAATGGCAATTAATTGAGTATTTTCGTTACTTTACAATTTTAAAGAATTTCCCAATATGAAAAGAGGCACAAATATTAGCATCAATGAAGTATTGCCCAGTTGAACCACAATCGGTTGGAGCATTTCCTGGACTGACAGGTTGGCCATGATGGGCCCCTGAAATCATGAACATTTCAACAAGACTCTTACCATTTTTGTCTTGATAAAAATAATGTTGATGACCAGAGATAGTTTCTATTTTATCTGCCTCTTGATCAATACCAAAAATGGCCGTCCATTGTTCTACCAATTCATAGGCGTTAAGAGGCTTAACAGCCCTATCACTCTCACCTTGCCAAATAGAAACTCTGGGACGTCTACCAGAATAAGGATAGTCTTTTAAAATTTGTTCTTTCCAGGCCTTCGGAGACCTTGTTCTAAATCCAAACATACATTGAAAAGCATCATATTGAGTTCTTGCACAGCCATGAGGTAAACCAGCAATTAAAGCTCCTGCCTTAAAAGTTTCAGGATAAATGGCCAACAGAGAACCGGCCATCGAAGCACCAGCAGACAAACCTGTAACAAAAATTGAATTTTGATCTACAGGATGAGTTGATTTTATTTTCATTATCATATTGTGAATCGAAAATATTTCACCTTTATCTCTTGTAATATCGCTATTCTCATACCAACTAAAACATCTCATGGAGTTGTTACCTGTAACTTGACTCGGTAAAAGTAGGTAAAAGCCATACTTATCAGCAAGCTTTATCCACCCAGAACTCGTTGCATACTCCTCTGCACTTTGCATACAACCATGCAGAAGGACAACTAGCGGAGCCTTCTTTTGCGGATTTGTTGGGGTATAAGTTTTCATTAATAAGTTTCCAGGATTCGCACCGAACGTATCTTCAGAGTGAAACTCTCCTGAATTTGCAGAAAAAACAAAGATGAGACTTAATATCAATAGAGTTATTTTCACTTATGACTTCCTTGAATTTTATACAACTGAGAAACAAACTTTTTAATATCTTCTTCAGCTTGTCTCATTGATTTTAAATTTGTTGTAGCAGCATCCATCATGGACCCAGAAATAAGATTTTGAATAGTTTTGGCTTGAAGATTTATATTTTCATCACTCTCTTTTAAATTTAAACCATTCTTTAGAATATAAGAAATTCGAGTAACGCCCCCATCTCTAATTTGGTCATGAAGTTCTTTGTACTCACCTCTGATATTGCACAGATAATAAAAAAGTAACATGACAGATAATTCTTCAGGGTTTTCTTTGGCCCAAATAAATGGAGCTTCTATATAATGAAAAAGCATCTCTTCACCAAGTCTTGCTTGATCAATATGTTTGATAGAAGTTTGTTGATAGTTTGCGACAATATAATGAATACATGAAAGAATTATTTCACTTTTATCCTTGAAGTAATAATTCACATGAGCTCTACGTGTTCCTATGAGCTTCGCAATAGACTCATAGGTAGTCATTTCAAACCCAATTGTTGCTAAGCACTCTATTGCAGCATGAATAATTTCAAGTCGTTTTTGATCACCCTTTTTTAACTTAAATTCAAAAAGCTCAAGAATTTTTGGGTCAATTCTACTTGGACCTACTGTGTCTACCTTTTCCATTTCGAAACTATATCATTTATGAACAGATAGAAAAGTATTTTTGTACAGATGTATAAATAAGTTGGTATTCACTATGGTAAATAATTTCAATAAGATAGATCTCTTTATATTTGATATGGATGGGACCTTAGTCGAGAGTCACCTCGACTTCGATAAAATGCGCTTGGAGCTAGGCTTTCCTAAGGGTGAACCTATCCTAGAATATATTGAGAAGCTGGACTCTATAAAGGAAAAAGAAGAGGCCTTTAAAATTGTCAATGAGCACGAGTTAAAAGGAGCACAGGTGGCGACTCCGATGCCAGGTATAGAATCTCTTTTTTCAAAAATAAACTCATTAGGAAAACAAAAGGCCATTCTCACTAGAAATTCAAAACTAGTTACCGACTTTATTATTTCTAAGTTCGATTGGGAGTTTGACTCTATCGTGACTCGTGATTGTATTACTGCTCAAAAACCAGAACCTGAAGGTCTTCATAAGATCTGTAATGAATTAAAAATTCCTGAGTCTAACTCTTGTTATATTGGAGATTATCGCTTCGATTTAGAAGCCGCCACCAATGCAAAAATGCTTGGACTTTTCTACTCTACAAAAGGTTTACGAGGATTCGAGGAGTTGGCCGACTTCGTTTATAAAGACCACAAAGAATTAGCAAAAGTTCTCAAGTAAGTATTGTTTATACCGATTACGATATATGCAATCAAAGCCAAGTATTGACCTACATGAAATTCACACAATGAAAAGAAAGCAAACCGGAACCGGGTATGTTTTTGAAAAAGAAATGAAAAGAACAAGTATACTTTTTTTCTTCATGTTTTTTTCTGTGTTTTGGAATGCAATTACATGGACGATACTTCCATCGGTATTCGCTAAAAAAGAACCTGAAATGCTCATTTTTCTTCTTTTCCCAGCAATCGGATTAGGGATGATTTATTTCACTTTAGTTTTAGCGTTTAACAAAATAAAATTGACCATCAATGCAACGACTGCGGTAACAAAGGTAGGTCCACTTCCTTGGATGGGAAATTTTAAAATAAATAGAAACCAAATTTCTCAAATCTATGTTGAGCAATATGTTTCATATACAAAAAATGATGAACCAATTTATCGATTTGCTATTAAGGCCATTTCACAAGGTGGAAGGGTTCATGAGTACGTAATGAAAGGGCTTCAACATTATGAAGAGGCCCTAGTTATTGAGAAATGTATTGAGGATCTATGGTCAATACAAGATAAGAGTGTGAGAGAAGAGTTCCAAGAAGTAAATAGATCGTCTTAGAATTTAAATTTTTTCTTAAACTTTTTAAGAAGTTTCTTTCCACCTGACTTAACTTTACTTTTTGTCCCACTTTTTTCTTTTGACTTGATATCGTTTAAAGCCTGCTTACCTGAGTCTTCAACACCCTTCTTCTTACTTCCAATCAATTTATCCATTTTTGATTTGATTTTATTATATTTGGCCATTAGCTTTTTCTTTTTTGGACCAATCTTATCTTCAATTTGTTTTTTATATTTGTTTTTTTGTTCGTCAATCTTGCCTTTTACTTCTCTCTTAACTCCACGAGAAAGTTCCTTTCCAAGATTAGATCCAACTTTCCAATTCAGTTTTTCCCAGTTTCCTGTGGCGTTAGCATTAACAGTAACAACAGGAATACCTGCAACAACTTTCTGTAAGATATCTTTCATTTGAGCATTTTTTGTACTGACATTATAGTCAATTTGACTAAACCAATTATTTAGAGAAACTTGAGCCTGATTACCTTTAATTACAGCATTGAGTTTTGTTTTACCTGAAGCTCTATTAAATCCAAATTCTAGATTTTCACTTTTAGATAAATCCATACCGTCGACTGGGAAAGTTGAAACATCAGCTTTTATTTCTTTTATATATTGGTCATTAACATGTCGAAGATAAATATCGGTTTTGAATCCTTTTATACCCTGTTTTGGAAAGTCTCCAGCAAGCTTTATATTTGCAGGCTTTTTGACAATGGTTGGGTCAGTTGTAAAGTTAGTCATTTCACCAGAGATATCTCCGGAAAACTCACTTGCCCCTGCCTTACTTGAAATCTCTGCTTTTTTAAGCCAGAAAAGCGGATACCCCGTAGTTATAGGATATCGAACATTTTCGCCTTTACCTCTCCTTGGAGGGATAAGTTTTGAAGGTTTTTCAACTTCTGCTTTAACATCACCTGGAGCTGATGTTTTCCCAATAGACTTAACTGAATTTTTTGCCTTATCAGTTACACTTTTTGGTAAATATTCTTCAGCTAAAGCAGTATACTTTCTAATTGAAGCTACCTTTTCTTGAAACATTCTTCCAAATAAGCCCATACTAAAATCTGCAACATCGATGTTAGGGATCTTTAATCTACTTTGGAGAGCTTTCATATCTTGTTCAGCAAGTTTGTCTATGTTCTTTAATGTATCTCCGTATTTTGTATACATTGTTTTTACTTCACGAGAGACAGTTTTAAACTCCGAAGTTTTATTTTTAACCTCTTTAACTAGTGGTTTAACTTGTTTGACAATTTTCCAAGGTTTCTTTTTATCAATTTTAAGATTTTTAATCTTTGCCCTAATCGCATTTATATCTTCTTTTTGCGTGAGCCCATCAATACTCTTTTTCCATTGAACCTCTTTAGCATCTAGATCTGCAGACATTTCATCTAAAGTCTTTTCAACAACTAACTCTCCCCTAATTGCATCAAGCTGATCCTTTGCACCACCTCCCCCAATAACTGAAGCGAGGTCTCCAAGTATGTTTCCTTGAAATTCTTCTTTACTCTGATCTAAAACTCCAGATTCTAATTTTTTTAAAGCTTCAGACCCACGTTCTTCTGATTTTAGAATTTTCCCAGGTTTTTCACGTGGAGACTTGAAAGCAACTCCTGTAACACCAGAATCTTCAATAACAACCTTACCTCTAAGTAAAGCATCCCATAATAGTTTCAGTCTAACTTCTTGGACCTGAATCATGTTTAACTTTGGATCTTCTTTATCTGTAACTTGAATGTCTAAGATATTGATTGAAGCACCAAAGACACTACTTTTGATTTTTCCAATATTAATTTCTGCACCATGAACAACAGATCCTGCATATTCAATTCCTGATGCTAAATTTGAATCAAAGAAAAACTTTCCATAGAGAGATGACAATACCACAATCACCACTATCGGAATGAGTGCTTCAATCCTAAGAGGACCTTTATTCTTAACTTTTTTAATTTTTACAGAATCAACTGTATCAGCTGTTGAGTTTGTCATATGTATAATACCATTTGTAGAGTGAAGTCGCCTTCACAGCTTTCCAAAATTTTGTTTGTTGAAATCTTTCGACAACAGTTTTTCTGTACTTTTGAACTAATACCTTACTCATTATGAAGACCAACGGAGAAACGCCAAAGGCCACTACTCCGGATCCCATTACAAGAGAATTATTAAAGCGAGTGAAAGGAATAATTGGCAAATTATAGAGAGTTGTAAATAATCCCTCAAGAGATCCCATATTTAGCACTAATAATCCTACGTTGTTAAAAACAGGATCTAATACCCAAGCTACAAAGCTGAAGAAAAAGGCCATTATCAAAGCGGCTCCAATTTGAATTCTGAAGGTCAAAATAAGAAGCCATATAAAAATCGTTTGAAGGCTTAGTCCGGGGGTCATTCCCAACACAAAACCAGCAGTTATCCCAGCAGCAATTTGATTTGTCCCAGTTTCGCTATTTAGTAGTTTTAAAAAGCCAAAGATTTGTTTAAGCAGAAATGCCATCGTTCACACCCTATATTTATCAACTACACTTGTAATTTGATCATAAAAATTTTGTTTTTCTGTTTCTGAAATAAAACTGGCCTCAAATGAGTTTCTTGCGACTTTAGCAACTTCATCAATTGTTAACTTTAAGGCCTCTGCTGTTTCAAAGTAGTTCTGATTCATATAACCACCAAAGTAAGCGGGGTCGTCAGAATTGATACAAACATTTAAGCCAAGGTCTAAAAGCTTTTTAAGATTATGGTCTTCAAGCTTGTCGAAGACTCTAAGTTTGATATTCGAAAATGGGCAGACTGTTAAAGAGATGTTCTCATCAACTAGCCTTTGAACTAGTTTTGAATCCTCTATACTACGCACTCCATGGTCAACTCTTTTTACCTTGAGTAAGTCTAGAGCTTCCCATATGTATTCGGGAGGTCCTTCCTCACCAGCATGCGCGACTGTGAAAAAACCTTCCTCAATAGACTTTTCAAATACATTTTTAAATTTACTTGGAGGGTGACCCACTTCTGAGCTATCTAGTCCTACACCAATGATTTTATCTTTGTGATTAAGTGCTGAGTTTAAAGTTTCAAAAGCAGCTTTTTCATCTAAATGTCTAAGGAAGCACATGATGAGATTACTTGAAACGCCGAGTTTTTCTTTACCATCATTTAAGGCCTTATCTATTCCATTTATAACAGTATCAAACTTTATTCCTCTATCTGTATGAGTCTGAGGGTCGAAGAAAATTTCAGTATGTTTAACATTTTCTCTGGCGCATTTTTCTAGATACTCCCACGTTAAATCGTAGAAATCTTGTTCATGTACTAAAACGCCTGCCCCTTCATAATAAATATCGAGGAAACTCTGTAAGTTATCAAAGTTATATGCTTCTCTAATTTCTTCAACAGAATTAAATCTCAATTTTATTTTATTTCTTTCTGCGAGTTTAAACATGAGCTCTGGTTCTAGGGAACCTTCTATATGGAGATGAAGTTCTGCCTTAGGCAACTCTTCAATAAAATTTTGAAATTTTAGCATTTATCTTCCTTATACCAATTTAGTGCAAGAAAGATTGTACCAATCAGACTTATCGAGTCAATAATGCCAAGAGACAAAACGACCCATGGGGTCATTCTTTAGGAGCATTTCCTTCAAGAGCTTCGACTATTTTTTTTGCAAGCTCCTCATTCCCTTTCATACTGGGGTATTCAGTGTAGTCAATAAAGAGTTCGTCTTTCTTGCCTAAAGGAGTGTCAGTGTAGAGTTTATTATATTCTAAATACTCTATCGTTTTACTTTTGAGGCAGTCTTTAAGTCCACCACGATAATTGTAGTCTTTTGAGGGTAGATTCTTTTCTCCTAGTGGGTGAAAAAGAACAACGTACTTTGAATTTGGAAAGTTCTTTAAGAATTTTTCTTTACTGTCTTCTACTAGTTCGCAGGTTAACTTCACATGTTCCACTGAAACAAACGGAGGGACTTTTAAATCAAATCTATTAGCAAAATCATAGGCCCATTTTATTAAAGCATTTCTCCCTTTCATAGATCCTATACGAAGGACCTCGTCTCCATCTAAAACATACCAGGGAGCGTCTGGGTATTCGTCAAGGTACTCATTAGCACCGATGGTTCTTCTTAAGTGATTGTCATCATAAACATAAACCCAAACACCTTCGCTTTGCTGGATTTCACCCTTAAAGTCCTTACTTTTTACCATGGCCAACATATGGTTTGTTCCAGCTCCTATTAATCCATAATTATAAGCATTATGTTTCGTAGAATACTTTTCAATCATTGAAGAAAGCGTCTGATCATCATTTAGCCCCTTTCCAAAAACAAATTCGCCACCGAATAAGGCAACAAAAGATTGTTTCTCTATATGTTTTTTTGTTTTCCTACGACCTTTATCATCAATATTATATTGCGCCTTATAGATAAACTTTCCATCTTTAATCATTTCATCTTTAACTGAAGAGTTTGGTCTATTGGCGTGCCCTAGATTAGGATCCTTTGCCATGAGCATTTGTTTTTGAAATCTTTGATAGAGGCCTTTTCCTTTGTCTTCAACCTGTAGCCTCTCTTTTGATATATTAAATATATCTTTATCCCTAGGACCATATTTTCTTTCATCGTAAGTTTCATTAAGTTTGTCGAGCCCAACAATTGGATTTTTCTTTGGAAAAAAAAGACCAATTGCCGCTAAAAGGACAAGTATAACTGCGACACTCAAAACTAAAAAGTTTACGAATATAGTCTTTCCTAGTTCTTGTCCTTTTAGATATTTTGCCAAGTGCCTGCCTTTAAAGTCTTATTTAAAAATAACAGAGTAAACGCACAGAATCAATTAGCTGAGTATTTTGCTTTTTAGGTTTTTGTTAAATTTATGTGAAATATAAATAATTTTGTTTAGAATGAAGTCATGACGAAAGTAGATCCATATATTCATTTAAAAGAGCTAGATCCAACCCTTGAGAAGATTAGAGATGTGTCTAGAGTAGTGACAGATACTGAGCTAGATTTTCTAAGACTATATGAACAGTTGTTAGTTTATTTAATTAAGAAGCCAGGCCTAGATATAGAGCTCAAAGGAAAAGTTTTTGATGTTCTTCAAGGTATAAACTCAAAACAAATAAAAGTTCTTTCTGATATGAGCAATACTAAAGTGAAAGTTGTCAGAAAAAAGAACTCTTAAGCTTTATTTTTAAAATATCTAATTTGTTCTAATGTCTCAGACCAAGATTTAGCAAAGTCAATTTGAAAGTCAATAGTTTGATCTACTGGAAGCAGTTTCATCAACTGTCGTGTAAGATTTAATAACCTAATATCCTTTAATTCCTCATTTTCTTTCAACCAAAACTTAATCACTTCATTGATTTCACTTTTGTCCATTTCAGATATCTGCAAATGTTCTGGTTCATTTAAGAGGTAAAAGAAAAGTTTTAAACCTTTATTTTTAGTGAATCTAATAAAGTTACCTACCTCTCTCCAGTTATCCTTTTGAATAACAACATTTAAAACCATTAGAAACTGATCCTCTTTGGGAAAAGATGTATTGTAATCAATGAATGAGTCTAAAGTTTCTAGAACAATATCTAAATTCCCCTTTTTTCGAATATTTGAAAAAGTAGTATGTTCTAAACTATCGATACTAATAGAAATGGATTTCAATTTAACCTTATCAAGAGCTAATTTTAATTTATTGTTAAATTTATAATGAGCATTTGTTGTAAACATCCAAGAGCATTCTTGATTTAAAGAACTTACCTCATCAATGAGCTTATAAACTTCCTCTTGGATAAATGGTTCTCCTCCATATACCTCAAGTTCTTTTAAATAAGGAAAGACTTTATTCCGTGCCTCACTCCAAAAATTTTCTTCAGTAAATGTTCCGTTGGGGTCTCTCCAGTTGTTACACATGATACATTCTAAGTTACACTTTCCTCCCAACATCAAATCGAGTTTCAACATAGGTAAGGGAAGTTCACGCTCCAAAGTCACATATTCATCCAGGTCCATTTGATGAAAATTGCATTGGGCCTTATCAATCGAAGATCGACATGTGATGGGATTACCATCTAAAAACTCACTTCGAAGATTTTGCATTTTTTGACTATTCCAGATTTCCTCAAGAGATGAGTCCTTCACATTCCCAACTTCATAATCATATAACCAACAGCATGGTGTAACCTTTCCACTTGAGTGCAGGCTAAGTTGAGAAAATGGTAGTGGACAAATTTTAATTTTAGGATCTTTCAATTTGACCTCCAAACAAGTCTGGATATCTCTCAAAAAAACCTTCAACATCTCTTATTTTATCTAATTTCTTAGTAAAAACTGTAAAGTCCATAAAAAATTGTTCTTTACCTTTGTCTATATACATCTCTAAGAAGTGAAGAAGGATATTTAGATTCTTTTCATTTTCCATTTTAAACTTACCTGACAATAAATCAGCTTTGTTAGAATTCACGAAATCGTTTATCTCTCTCGCTAATTGAACCTTTATGGATTGAGGTAAAACTTCAGCTGAGAGATAATGAGGGAAATCAAGGTAAATAAAGTGTGGGATGATAGGAAAATCGTCTTTATATTGACTTAGCCATTTTAAAAAATCAATGGTGCCTGGAACAGAGTAAGCTTGAAAAACACTTGTAATACTCAAATCTAGCGGAACTCCATTATTTCTTAAGTTAATTAATGAATTAATATTTTTAGACACTTCTTCAAAAGAGGAAGGATACCTAATATAGTCATTTAAAGATCCACTAGCTTCAAGGGATACACTAAGTTTTACTTTTTTAAATTCTTTCCAGATTTCTGTAACTCGTTTATCGAGTGTAACCAAATTTGAATTATAACGTAACTCAATACTATTTGATTTTTTGGTTTCTACTAAATGTTTTAAGATATCTAAATGTAATGGATGTATTAGGGGTTCTCCTCCTAGGAAGCTGAGAAGCTCTAGAGAGTCGAGTTTACTTATTGTCTCTTTCAAAGTTTCTATATCTTTAAAACTAGACTCAATTTCAAAAACCGCTTTTTCATCATAGGAAATATTTAGTTTATTAAAGTCGGACTTTAATAAATTAGAAAAAAAAGGAGAGCACATTCTACATTTTAAATTACATACATTACCAAGTGTAAGTTCAAGAATATTAACTTTTGGTGATTCTAAATAACCATCCTCTCTTGTAAGCCTAAGAGATTCTGACAATTTATCTTTGTATACATTATTCATTATAGTTCTTGGAGACTCTCCTCCATTTAACTCTAGCTTTTCACACCCTTTACAAAATGAAGGGATTTCATTATTAAGCATAGATTTTCGTATATCTTTATAAAAAGAGTTGTTCAAAAAATCATTTGGGTCTTTCAAAGAAGATAGTTTCACTGTTTTATTATTATCAAGAACTACCTTTCCAGATTCACCATAACAACAAACCCGCAAACTCTCTTCACTTTCAGTGCTTAATTGAAGCCAGGGATATGCACATAAAAACTGTGTCATTCGCCCCCCTCTTGCTGATTAATAAAAGGAAGAAGGTCTCTGACATTTATTTTCTGGTTTCTAATAACTCTAGACTCATCGAGTTTATCCATAAAATTTATAAATTCATCAAATTGTTTAGGTTCACTAGTTTGACTCATTAACTTAAGACAACTTTTTAATGTCTTTAAGTTGGATATTGTCGTCTCCCCCTGCTTTTCATAAAAATCATTATTCTCTTCGAGGTATGATTCCAAATCTGTAATGATAGAAGACTTAATTTCAGTTGGTATATGATGGGCCTGAAGATGCTCTGGCCAATTCAAGTAACTAAACGTCGGAATAACGGGAAGAGACCCAGCATATTGTTTTAATTGTTCCAAAAATTCCTTAATATGAGATACATTCATTGATTGAAATACAGTTAAAATATTAATGTAGATCGGCATAATTTTTTTTAAAGAAATCAATTGTTCCAAGTTTTTTTGAATTTCTCCAAAGGATGAAGGGAAACGAATATAATCGTTCACTTCTCCCCATCCCTCAAGACTAGGGTGAATTGCAACACCTTTAAACTGTACTAACAAGTCCATTACTTCTTTTGATAATGTCGTGAGATTTGTCGTTATTTTTAAAGAAATATTTTTTGAGTATTTGTTTTCAACTAAAAAAGACAATTGTTTAATAACTTGCGGGTTAATGAGTGGCTCGCCAACTTGAAGAAGCAAAAGACTTGACTCTGAAGTTACTTTATCTAATATTAATTTTAATTCAGGAGTTTCTCTCCAATTTTGTCTAGCTTTCTTCTCTCCCTCAACATCATAGTTAAACTGAAGCTCTTTCCATTCTTTCAAAAGTGAAGTTGAGAATTCTGGTGCACACATTCGACATTCTAGATTACACGTATTACCAAAAGTAAAATCTACATAACTTGGGCCAATAGGATCTTTCAAATGACCTTTGGAGTCTGTCTTAGAAACGAGTTCACTTATCTCATCATTAAATTGTTTAGAATAAACTTTCCCAGGAGACTCTCCTCCATTTCTATCTATTGAATCACACCCCTTACACATATTAGGTGTAACTCCATTCATCATTTGTTTTCTTATTGATTGCAAAGTTGGTGAATTTAAAAAGGTAGAATCCTTTATATCTTTAAGATATATGGGCTGACCCGTTGAGTCTAAAACCTCTCTCCCCTCTCCACCGTTGCAACACACGCGAAGTGAACCGTCGTAGTGAACAGATAAATGTAGCCATGGCAGGGGGCATAAATAATCCATAATTTATTTTAACACATATGGGCCATGGATTAATAACAGATAAATTCCTATAATCTTGTTGTTACTGCATTGTTTAGGAGAAATACGTGCCAAATATTCTTGAAAAGCTTTTCTATCAAAATACGTTCACTGACTGGGTAACTAGTATTGGGATCGTCGTTGCTTCCCTTATCCTTGGGAAGATCATTTTTTGGATATTTAAGTCAGTTTTTAAAAAGGCATTCTCAAAAACCAAAACGAAGCTAGATGACATTTTAGTCGATATGCTTGACGAACCTTTTGTCTTTGGAATGGTTGCATGGGGTATTCACATAGGCCTTAGCAGACTCAAGTTTCATGACTCCATTCACAATTTAATCAACAACTTTATGTTTGGTTTTATTTCACTTATGGGGACATGGTTTGTTGCAAGATGTGTATCAGCAGCAATTGATTTATTTCTAGTCCCTATTGCAGAGAAAACGGATAGTGATTTTGATGATCACTTGTTACCTATAATCAAAAAAAGTTCAAACTTAGGTATTTGGGCCTTAGGTATTATCGTTGGTCTAAATAATGCTGGCTTTGATGTCGGTGCCCTTATAGCCGGGATGGGGATTGGTGGTCTAGCTCTCGCAATGGCAGCTAAAGACACTGTTTCGAACTTCTTTGGTGGTGTAACTGTTTTTGTTGATAAGCCTTTTAAAATCCATGATCGAATTAAGATAAATGGAATTGATGGTACCGTAATTGAAATTGGTCTTCGATCTACTCGAATTAAAACTTTAGAAAGAAGAATTGTCACAATTCCTAATGCAAAATTTGCAGACGGAATAGTGGAAAACGTAACATTAGAGCCTCATAGAAAAGTCATCCTAAACCTTGGTCTCATGTATGATACGACTCCCGAACAAATGAAATCTGCGATGAGTTACCTTAAAGATATCATCGATACAAACCCTAAGACATACAATGATGATGTCTTTATAGGATTTAACTCTTGGGGAGACTTCTCTCTCGGTATTCTCGTTATCTACTATATAAATAAAGATGAAAATTATCTGGAAGTTCAAACTGAAGTAAACTTGGCCATATTAGAAAAATTTAATAGTGAAGGACTCGGATTTGCTTTCCCTACTCAAACGCTAGACATACCAAAAGAAAATTTAAACTTAATGGACGGAAGGAGCTAATTAAGCCCCTTCTCTCGAGATAGGACCTCTATATGGTTCCCCAGTGAGATTGATAATCTCCATAGGAAAATGATCCAACAACCAACTCACAACATCTTTAATTGAAATCATCGAAACTGGCTCATCATTTTCATTAACAATTGGAACATGTCTATAACCACCAACATGCATATTATTTAAGACGTATGCAATCTCATCATCTGGCATCAAACTTTGAGGGTTTCTTGTCATAATGTCACTGATTGGTTTTGATTCCCAATTATCCATTAGGCCAATTACCTTCATTAAGATATCTCTTTCAGTGACTATACCTTCCAGTTCTTTATCTTTAGTTATGACAACAGAGCCTATTTTATTTTTTTGCATAAGACTTACTGCTTCACCAATAGTGGTTGAAACATCTAGTGCCATAACTTTCGGCATTTTAACTAACTTTATAGGTTCTTTGAAAATTTCTGAACTTAATGCTGTTCCTTCTGCATCTTGTTCTCCAGCAACTTGCATTTCTTCATCTATATGATCTGACATAATTTACTCCTACTTAAATAATATAGATTGATTCTACATTAAAAACGCACGAAAAAATACCGGGTCGAAGCCCCGGTATAACAGATTTTTACTGATTCTTATTAGAAGGAATTATTAAGAACTTTTGCTAACCGAATACCCGCCTGGAACAGTCTCTTTTCTACGATAGGCATAAACTTATAACTGTATTTATAGCTCAACCTAGGTAGTTGATCTGTAGGTAGATCTAGATCTCTATTACAATAGTTTGGAAGTTCATTTTTGTTTTTATTAGGAGATTTATCTGAAAGAGTTACTTCATCTGGATACACAGATTCCCTTAGGTTTCTACTCTCCGTCATCCAGGAAAGAAGATTACCTTTTCTATACTCTTCTATTTGTTTTTTACTAGAATTATCCACATAATGAGAAAGCTCTGTATAACTAAGCTTCGTGTATTGAATAAGTCTTTCGTCCCATAGTTTATGTAAACTTACTTCTTCTTTATGAAAAATTACTCTACAAGTGTTTCCTCCACGATCAAGTCCATTACCAACATGTAAAGGTTGATGTAAGTCACCCATCAAGTGAACAATGAATTTTATGGCAAAAGCTTTTTCAGAATTTGTTGAAGTCTTTTTTCTTAAGATATCAATTTGCTTTTGAGTTGCCGCTAACATTGATCCACTTGCCGTATGCGGATCGTAATGGTCATGTCCATTTGGCCAAGAAGTATAATGCCAGGAATAAGTGTATTTGTAATTATCAGGATCTGATTTGATTTTGTCGGGCCAATTAGAAACTCTAGAAAGATCCTCACCTTCTAAAATCTTTTTGATTTTTCTTTTAACACTCTTTTTTAAATACTTTTCTGCAACTTGTCCTACAACTCGATGACCAGTCGGCCCCCAAGCATAGCTGTAAAACGGCATCAATAAGATGACCGTCATCAAAACTGATTTCATAAATTTTCTCCCCGTCGTGTTCAAGGGGATTAAAGCAATTTAGTAGGTTATTTAACAAGTGATGTAAGAGAATAATGGGATTCTGCGTGCTATGCAAAATCCCTTAGTACTAACATGGTTTAATTTCGATCTTCTTCAATCGTCCATCACCTTTAGAGAGTGTTGTGACTTTTTTATTGTTTTCAAGGTGTTGGTGAACTAATCGTCTTTCTGCTGGGTTTAAGGACTTTCGCATAGACACGGCCTTTCCTGTATCCATCACTTTCTTGGCAAGTTTATCAACCAGGGCCAAAAGACCACTCTCTTGCTTTTTAGATTGATTATGACACCGGACATTAATTTTGAGCCCATCGTGAGTTCTTACTTTCTGAGAAAGATACTTCTTAATGAGATGTTCAAAAGACTCGAGCATTTCATTATCATTTTTCACCATTAAGACTTCGTCTTTCCCACTAAAGCTTACTCTAAGGCTTGGCCTCTTGAATGAAACTCTAACTTCTAAGTCTAGTCCGATCCAAGTAATCATCTCTTTGATAAATGGCTCGAGTAACTTTTTATAAATAGGTTTAATAGTAACTTTATATTCATTAGTTCTTGGGCCAAAAAAGAAAAATTTCTTTCTGCCTTCTTTTAGAACATCAATGTTTAAAAGCTCTTTATCTTTTACTTCAAACCAGCGAAAGGCCTTATCGACTAACTCTTTTTCTGAGGAGCAGGTCATTTTCAGTTCTTTGCGGTTAATAGGTGGACCTTGATAACCAGGCTCATCAGCAGGTCTATCAGGTCTTTTGTAGTTTGCTAAAATCGGATCTGGTTTATGATCTCGAGTTTGTCTCCCTTTTGTTCCACGATCACCTCGTTTATCATTTCGAGAGTTTCTATCTTTGCCACGAGATCTGTCGCTATCATCCATAACTCGTAAGGTTTTATAATCAATTCGAGGTCTCTTACAAATATCAGTAGCAAAATCATCATTAGATAATGGCATTTTTTCAATTTTTTGATCTATGTATTTATAGATATCATCTAGGAACTCACAATCTTCGTGAGCACATAGACTTATGGCCTTTCCTTCTTTCCCAGCTCTACCTGTTCTTCCGATTCTATGAACATAGTTTGCTGCTTCTTGAGGAAGGTCATAATTGATAACAAAAGAAACGTCTTTAATATCAAGACCTCTTGCTGCAACATCTGTACAAACAAGAATCATAACTTCTCTCGACCTAAACTCTTCCATTAGTTTGGTTCGTTTATTTTGAGGTAACCTTCCTGAAATCGGCTTGGCCTTAAAGCCCATGGCCCTAAGCCACTCGGCTACCAAGTGAGTTTGAAATTGAGTATTACAAAAAACAATCGCGTAAGTATCTTCTTCTTTTCTAAGTAAATTAATTAATAATGGAAATTTTTCATCACTTGAGACCATCGCCAATGAATGCTTTATAGAATCAACTAGTATGCCACCATCTTGATTTAGTTTAAGTTCAACGGGATGAGACCTAAATTTATGTGCCGTATTCAGAACATCTAAATTAGTTGTCGCTGACACCATGATCAACTGACGGTTATTTGAAATTTTCCCAAGAATATATTCAATATCTTTCTTGAAACCCATATCGAATAAACGATCTGCTTCATCAAAGACGACGCCTTTACAATCAGCAAGTTTTACAACTTTTTGATTAATAAGATCTTTTAATCTACCAGGAGTTGCAACAAGAACTTGGACACCATTTTTAATTGCATCCTTTTGTTTATCCATACTTTCTCCACCAATGACACAGGCAGATTCGATTCCTAACTCTTTTCCAAACATATTAAAAACTTTAAAAGTTTGCTGAGCTAATTCTCTAGTAGGACTTAAAACGACATATCTAATAGGTTGTTCTTTTGCATTCTCTTCGCCATTTCTAAGGATGTGTTCAATTATCGGGATGGCAAAAGCACCCGTTTTTCCACTTCCTGTTTCTGCTTGGGCAAAAATATCTTTGCCTTCTAGAATTGGAGTTATTGTCATTTCTTGGATGGCCGAGGCCTTTTGAAATCCAGATTTATGAAGAGAGTCGATAAGAACTTGATTTAGTTCGAAATTTGTAAATTCAGTAGTTGTTTCCATATCCGTGCAACTTACTAAATTAAAGACCTTATGACCAATAGAGAATCAATTCAGGTAACTGCGTCATATGATGCAAAGAGCATTCTATTTGATGACTTCCTCTAAGTTCACTTTTTCCAAATACCTAGAAAAGGCCAGGACATCGAGATCTGCAGTAGTTCTACCTGCTATTTGAAGGGCAAAAGGTAAACCATCTGAATTTCTTCCTAAAGGTAAACTAGAGGCCGGCTGCCCAGAGATATTAAAAGGAGCTGTAAAAACTCCTAAGTGAGACGCCATAGAGAAAGATTCTTTTGGTCCTAGGTGTTTCCACTCTCCAATCTTGGGAGGAAAAACCGCTACAGTAGGAGTTAAAATAAAATCTGCATCTGATGACCAGTTTAAAACTTTCTCTTGCATATTTTTATAGGCGACTTCAACTTCTTCTAGTGTAAGTTTCCGACCATTTTTACGCAGCCATTGAGTGACAGGTTGTAATAAGTTTTCTCGAAGACATGGGACATTTGCGAGTTGTCTTTCCCATAAGGGAAGAAACTCCTCTAGGGTGGCCTCAATTGGCTCTTTCCACTCTATGGTATTTCCCTTTGACTCTAAAAATTTTCCAACTTTCTCTACAGAGTCTCTAATAAGTGGATCTGTTTTAACGATAGGATTATCAAGGCAGACTAGAATTTTTAAATTCGAAAAATCTTTATCCAAATTTTTTAAGAATATAGATTTTTCTTTTGTCGCTCTTCCATCCATTATATCGAGTAGTGATGCTGCATCCTCTACATTTTTTGATATAGGGCCAATCGTAGTAAAACCGAGAAGATCTATTTTAGGTGCAGGAATCAAATTCATCTTTTTTGATGGTTTAAAACCAAAACATCCACAAATCGCAGACGGAATTCGTATTGAACCAGCACCATCACTTCCTTGTCCAAACGGAATGAGACCTGCAACAACTGCTGCAGCAGTTCCTCCACTTGATCCACCAGTAGTATACTTCTGGTTATTAGGATTTCTTGCTGGCGGGTGAATATCTGGCTCAGTAACTGGCATAGCACCAAATTCAGACGTTGCTAATTTTCCTAATAATACAAATCCTGCGTTTCGCATTCTTTTTGTAACCCAACTATCAAATGGGGTAAAAAAATATTTAAAGCCTCTAGAACCAAGTCTTGTAAACGTCCCTCTCATTGCAGTTAAATCTTTTACTGCAGAAGGCACTCCTGTAAAAATAGGAAGTTCATCAAGTGTCCCATTTGAAGCAGCCTTTGCTATTATCTTGTCTTTCTTTTTAGCTTCTTTAAGAGCTCGTCTTTCTAAAACTTGTGTAAAAGCAAATAACTCTTTATTTTGAGATTTAATTCGATCTAAAAATATTGATGTTAAGTCAAAACTAGTTATCTTTTGTTCTCTCAGAAGCCCGGCCAATTCAATAGCACCCATATCCCAATAATTTTTCATAGACTCTCCAAAAGTTCTAGCTACTTGAAAACCAAATTAAATTTTTCACAAACAACTAAATCTTCTCCCTCTAAATCAGGTTTATATTTTATGAAAAACTCATGATGTACTTTACGCCAATATTCAAGGGTCAAATCCCCTTCGCCCTCTTCTTTAGCATGAGTGCTATCGACTTCATCAAACGTGGTTACAAAAAGACCATGTGTAAAGATAATACAGAGGGGCTCCAAGCTTCCGTCAAGAATCATTTCAAATGTACCTATTTGAGGAAGTTCATTTTCATGACCCTTATATGAGTGGAATAAACTTGTAGTTGCAATCTTTTTGCCTTCTAAGACAAGTTTACCTAATTCATTGGCCATTTCTGGAGTATCACCGAATCCCCAGGCGTCAAAATTATGATTATGTAAGTGATAATACTTTTCGTGACTCTTACAGAAACGTTCCCAGAACTCTTTTTGTAACATCGTCTTATTACTCATGATATGGTCCTCAGTAATTTACAGGACCATATCATATCATCATTTAGTTACATTCTGGAATAATGAGTTTTTTTGTTTTATGACGAACACGCCTCTCATCTATAAATTTAATTAGGCGAATCGGACTTTGGTAATAATTTACTTCTTCCCATTCTTTACATCTTTCGTCTTCTCCACCTGAGAATGATTTACATCTTAGTCGAGTACTTTCCAAGGGCTGATAAATAAATGTCTTTTCTCTTTTAAGGCAATCTCTATCATCATTATTTGAGTATTTAACACATTTACGAACAAGTGCTTTAAATTCAAAGCCATCATGACAAATACTTTTATTATAATAGGAGTTAACAAAAGTTGAATCCTCTTGGAATAGAATATGTGCACCAGAAATTCCCCCAACCCCAGCTTGGACGGTAGCAATAAACAATAGAAATGGAATTATTAACTTATACATTTTGATTCTCCGTAAGGATCGTGTCTGTTGAGGTAAAGGTGAATACTGGAATATCGCCTTGATATCTAGAATCTTTTGCGATTTTCATTTTCTTATAAAAACTTTGTGAATCTATCTGCATCCACTTCTCTTTCCCTTTTTCATTTAAGCCCTCAGCATAAAATGAAATAATATGTTCAAGACTAAGTTCTCCATTCTTAGGTTTTGAGAACTTAGACACAAAGTATTCTCCTAAAAACTTGAGGGAGTCGGCGTCTAAATTTGGAGCTTTATCAGATATCGTCCAAATATCTTTATCAATTTTTTTTAAGTATGATAATGACTCTAGTTTAGAAATTAACTCTAATCCGTATTCTCCATACCTATAGGCCATAGCTTGTCTATGAAGAGGACCTGTACCTGATAAGACAAACAATTCTGCCATTAAAGGGTCTTTTTTTATCGTATCTAAAAAATCGTGATTATCACTTACTTTTGAGACAACATCACATGGAGTATAAGACTGAAGATAATTACTAATACCAGTAGGGATAATATTTAGAAGTTTTTTAAATTCAGACTCGTCATAAAAAATTGAATATAATTTAAATAGTGTTTGATATGTTGGTCTATTATTCTGTTTAAGTAATCTTTGAATTGTCTTTTCATTTAGGCCAGACTCTTTTGCAAGGTATTTGATAGCAAAGGATCTGTTTGAAAAGTTTTCTAAATAAACAGCCAGATCAATCGCCACTTGCTCTTGAACATTATGTCCAATAAAGGCCTTTGAATTATTGATACACTCTTCTAAATCCATTAAACTTGACTAGCACCTGTGAAATCTTTTCGCAAATATTGTGAAAAGCTTACCCATAAAAAAGGCCCGACGCATAGCATCGGACCACTTAATCTAAACCATTTTTTAACTAGTTACATGCTGGGACAGTAACAATTTCGGTTCTGATAAGTACATCTTTATTGTCAGAATCTCTGTACCATTTCACAGTTCTAACAGGTGATTGAACATAAGGAACAGTTACCCATTCTCTACATCTATCGTCATCTCCACCACTGTACTGAGCACATCTTTGTCTCGTGCTGTTCATTGGTTGAGTAGCAAATACTTTTCCATAACGTACACAATCTCTATCGTCGTCGTTAGTCCACTCCATACATTTTGTAATCATTGCTTCATAAGTATCTCCGTTTAAACAAAGAGTCTTACTAAATACAGCTGAAACATAAGTTGAATCAGATTGAAAATGGATTTTGTCTCCAGTTACAGATGCAAAAGCCGTTGAGCTAAATAGTACCGCCAAAAGAATTAAAGTTTTCATATACCCTCCAGTAAATATTGGGTCACATTGTTGTGACTGATTAATCGATGAAAGAGATATATTGTCAGAGAAAAGCAAACTCAATATTATTCAATTCAGGAAGAATTTTCTTGGGACATGTCTGGATGACCTGTTAATAAAACAAGACATGTCTAAAGTTAGTAAATTAAGTGGTTGAAAAATGGTTAAAGATATTTGGGAATGGTCTTAAACACTATTGCAAAAATTTTTAGATTAACATATTTTTGGAGTAATAATATTTCGTTTCAATAGGTCATAGAAAACTTTACTCCACCACCATCTTCAAAAATAATTGGCGCTAGATAATGATGATGAATCCCAGAGCTCCTGGCCCAAAAGATTCCAACAGATGTCGCTACAACTAAGTCAGAAAGCCAGTGTTTGTTATCTTCTAATCTAGAAACAAGTGTTAAAGTCGTTAGAGCATACGCAGGGATAGCGGCCTTCCAACCATAGGCATAACTTAAGCTCCCACTAGAAGCGAAGGCCGTAGAAGTATGACCAGATGGAAAAGAGTCTTCATTTTCACCGTTAGGCCTAGTTCTATGGATACTCTTTTTCATAGCAGTAATCATTAAATTAGTCCCAAGAAGACCCTCTAAATGTGCCAGTCCATTAGACCTGTCCCAAATCATTTGAGTTCCTGCGACTAATATATTCACATATCTAGTTCCGAATGAGTTTCCAAATTTCGTTAGACCCGTACTCATTCTCTTTTTTGAATTAAACCATCTTTGAACTTTATGATCATATTGATGAGCAACTAAACCTAGAACTGCACCTGTCCCTAGTATTAAGTATCCATTTGAATCGAATCCATCTTTAAAAGTAGGCTTTAAATGACCCTCAATATATTCACTTTGGGCCACAAGGTTTAAACTGCCTATGAAAAGAGACATAAATAGAGTAAAAAGTCTCAAGCCTTTGATTTTTATGCCTCCAACCGAGTAATATACCCCAGTAATATATAGGGGTTACATAGTTACTAGGAATTGTTTTATTATAGTTGAATGACAAAGATAAGAAAATTTTTAGGCCTATTAACTCTACTCTTTGTCGTAAGTTCTTGTGGAAGTCTCACTAGTTTTAGCACTAACCCTAATCCTTTAATTGTTAACAGTTCAACTAAAGTATTTATCAAAATGCTAAACTGTAACACTGAGAAGTGCCTGCAAAGTGCTACGCCACTTCATCTAAGTGTAAGAAAATCAATTGTGAGTCATTTCGAATTTGAGAATATTCAATTAGTAAAAGATAAAAGTCTAGCTGATTACAGTTTAATTATCATTTCTGCATTTGAAGAGGCCATTCAACCTAACACTCCTCGTAATATCTATCTCATTATAAAAAATAATGAAGGCACAGAATTAAGACAGTTCGGTATGGCCGAATCATTTTCAACACCACTTACGACACAAT
>JAGSHI010000017.1 GCA_023954635.1 Bacteriovoracaceae bacterium | reverse complement strand
TCTAACCTATTCCCAAAACTCGCATCAGCTAAAAGTGCTGGTCACGCTAGGGTTATACAATCAGGAGTTGTTGTAATTAAAGATGGTGTAACAGGAAAAATTCAAAAAAGTTCGAGTAAGAAGTTTGCGCTAGGTACTGGTGAATTTACTCGTGCTGATGAAGCAAAGTCAGGATTTGACCTAAGTGTGACTCCAAAAATTCTTCAAGAAGAGAAAATTGATTTAAATATGGGAGTCTCTGTCAGTTCAACCATTGGGCAACCTCCAGAAGTGTTAAGTAACACAATTAATACAAATATCATTGTTAAATCAAAAGAATCAGCTGTCGTCGGTGGTGTGGTTATAAACCGAAGTGCTACTGATTTTGATAGAAATCCTCCTGGAGGTGTTCAAACTGTTGAAGGGGGACAACCGTTGTTCTCTTTTATTAAGTCAAAAAGTTATGTTTCAAACCGAAGTCAGTTTGTCATATTTGTTACACCTGAAATCCTAGAGTCTGCCTCTCAAGGTTCAGAAGAGATTAAGAAAAAGTTTAGGCAGAGGAATCGATAATGGCCGGTCATATAATTACAATTATTGGTGGAAAAGGTGGACAAGGGAAATCCCAGGTCGCTGCCAATTTGGCCTTTGCCTATGCAGGGGAAGCGAGACAGAAAGTTCTTCTTCTCGACTTTGATCAAAAAGCATCTGGTGATCAAAACTTGATTACAGGGATCAAGCCTAAAAAAACAGTTAAAGACCTTTCTGAATTTACGGGAGCAATTGATCCTAAATCTATCGTACAATTTGTTTCTCCTCACCCAGCAGGGGTAATGTATATTGGTATGCCTTCTGATCCTACTGCGAGTGAAGGAATAAATGCTGAAGCACTGGGGAAAACCCTCAAGGCCATCACAAATATTTACCCTTTAACTATTATTGATGGTGGTGGAGAGTTAAACGACTTATGTTCAAAGGCCCTAGAGTACACAACTTTGATTTTTCTCGTAACAACTCCAGATATTTTGGCCTTAAATCAAACAAAGAGAATGTACTCTGATCTCGTTACAATGATGTTTCCTAAAGACATGATGCAAATTGTTCTTAACCAATCAGTTAAAGGACACCCCGTAACCCCAGAGGTTGTCGGTAAATCTATTGGAAAACCTGTTTTCGCCTCTGTCCCAAAAGATGATCAATCCTGTGTTCAGGCCTTAAATAAAAGAATGCCTGTCATGATTGCGCTTAAAAACTCCGTTTTTGCAAAAGGAATGATCGAGCTCGCTAGAAAAATTATTCAAAAAAATGTTTTAAAGTCACTAGCCAAACTTAATAAACCTACAGACGTAAAAAAAGCTGGAGGGAAAGCAAGTAGTGCAGATGAAAAAAAGACCCAGAATAATTGGGTGGGACTTAAAAGAAGAATTCACAAAGCGCTTATTGAAGAGATGGATCTCTCTAAACAAGATGATAACGATCCTAAAGCTCAAATTATTCTAAAGGAACAAACAAAAAAACTCATTGTAGACCTTCTTGGTAAAGAAGATACAAAGGGAATACTTAACTCACGTGATGATATGAATCGAATCGTGAAAGAAATCATTGATGAGGCCTTAGGTCTTGGACCATTAGAAGACCTTCTCTCTGATAAAAATTGTTCTGAGATTATGGTTGTTGGTCCAGAGAAAATTTTCTATGAGCATGATGGGAAAATTAAAAAATCAGAAGTTATCTTTTCTGATGATAGACAAGTTCTAAATGTCATCGAAAGAATTGTTGCTCCTATTGGTAGAAGAATTGATGAAAAAACTCCTTACGTTGATGCAAGGCTTGCAGATGGGTCAAGGGTTCACGCTATTATTCCTCCATGTGCTCTAGATGGTTGTACAATTACAATTAGAAAATTCCCAGAAAATCGGCTTACATGGAAAGACCTTGTTAAGTTTGGATCAATTACTCAAAACATGGGTGACTTTTTAAGGATTGCAGTTGAAGCCCACAGAAATATCGTCGTGAGTGGTGGTACCGGTTCTGGTAAAACAACTTTGATTAACGTTCTTGGAGGTTTTATCCAAGCAAACGAACGTATTATTACTTGTGAAGACTCTGCTGAACTTGATTTTCCACAAGATCACGTCGTGAGATTAGAAACACGTCCACCTTCTCTAGAAGGAGATGGTGCAATTGATATTCGTTGTCTTGTTAAACAAACTCTGAGAATGAGACCTGATCGTATCGTGGTTGGGGAGTGTCGTGGTGGTGAAACCCTTGATATGTTACAGGCCATGGGTACAGGTCACGACGGTTCGATGACTACTGTTCACTCCAATAATCCAAGAGAGAGTATTGGTCGTTTAGAAACACTTGTTCAATATGCTGGTGCGGGATTAAGTCCAAAGGCCATTAAGGAAATGATTGCGAATGCTGTTCACATGGTTATTCAACAATCCAGACTTGATGATGGTTCTAGAAGGTTGACCCACATTACAGAGATTGGAGGGATGCAAGGAGATGTTGTTACCCTTCAGGATATCTTTCTTTATGTGCAAAAAGGAATTGGAAAAGATGGAAAGATTGTAGGTGAATTTCAAGCTACAGGTTTTATTCCAATGTTTATCGAGAAGTTAGAAAAGCAAGGTTACAACATACCAAGAGGGCTATTTCAAAATGATGCCGCCCCAGCTAAAAAACCAGATCCAAAGAAGGCACCACCTCCCGGGAAGGGCGGTGATCCCAAAAAAGGTGGCGGTAAGAAGAAGGCCGGGTAAATATTATGGAAACCTTTGTCAAAATGTTAGGAGATGTAGGAATCATAGGCTTAACGGGCCTAATGGTATTCCTTTTCAGCTTTAAACATAGTCATGCCATTTTTGATTGGATTGAGAGACAAACTCTAGGGACAAGAACTTATATCATGGAAAAACTTGAACTCATGTTTATTGAGGTTAAGCCAGAGCATGTAACTTACTTCCTTTTATTTATTTCAATTGGACTTGGTTCTATTGTTTTTCTTTTGTTTGGTGTCGTTGGAAAGTGGGTATTAGGTTTTTTCCTCGGAATGATGGTTTCTTTTGCAGGATTTAAAATTCCAAAACCTTTTATAGATAATATGTATGAGAGAAGAATCAATGCTTACGGTCTGCAAATGGTAGATGCTCTTCAGCTTCTTTCTAATGGAATTAGAGCAGGCCTTTCTATGCCACAGGCAATTGGTATGATCGTAGATGAGATGCCAGCTCCAATTAGCCAAGAATTTAATATGATCCTCCAACAAAATAAGATTGGCGTTCCTCTAGAGGAGTGTCTTGATAACTTGGCCCAAAGAGTTCCGACTCAAGATAATGATATGTTTGTGGCCTCTGTTAACATTCTTAGAGAAACAGGTGGTAACTTAGCTGAAGTATTCGACACAATTGTTCACGTCATTAGAGAACGAGTTAGGCTTAGGCAAAAAATTGAGACTTATGTGGCCCAGGGGATGTTTCAGGGAGCTACTATTTTCTGTATGCCATTTGCGATTGGGATGATTTATTACGTTTCTGACCCTGATTCTATGATGTTAATGTTCACCACACCTGTCGGCTGGGCCTTCACAATAGGGGCTTTAATACTTGATATTATTGGTGGAATCATCATTTTGAAGATTGTAAAGATCGAAGTTTAGATTTTAATGATTAAGAACTAAAGTCGGCTAAAATGTTTGCCGATAAGAGATACAAGAGAACCTTGAGGAATTGTTTAAGAAAGGATTGAACTCATGAAGCTGTTTAGACTTTTAGTGTTATGTTTATTTATTCCAGCAACATTATTTGCAGGTGTAAATTTAAAAAACGGTAACTTTTATATCTCATACACGGACATTATTGTTCCAGGTGGTGGGCATGATTTAAAAGTTGTCAGAACTTACAACTCTCGATCGACTGATACCGGATGGTTTGGTTTTGGTTGGGGTAGTGATTATGAAACATATTTATCAGTTTCAGCTGATGGATCTGTGATTGTTCACGAAAATGGTTCTGGTGCAATGACGAGGTTTACACCGAAGTCTGCTGTTGATCCTGCAGCTGCTGCAAATAAAATTATTGAAGCCATGAGAAAGAAAACAACTGTCTCTGACAAAGTTGCTGAAACTCTTAAAAAGAAACTTATGGGTGATGCTGAAATTAGACAAGCTTACGCTAAGAAATTTTCAGTAAAAGCAAAGTTGGCTTCTGGTACAGTTCTCTACTCAAATACAAGAGGTCTTCAACAGGTTCATAAAACAAAGAAAGGTTTTAAAAGAGTTTATAACGATGGAAAAACTGAATACTTTAATGGTTCTGGAAAGCTAACAAAAATCAAAGACAAGAATGGTTACACTGTTGAGTTCGCATACGACAAGTCTAGTAGTTTAAAGAGTATTAAAGACTCACAAGCGAAGCAATTATTCTTCTCTTGGTACCCAGATGGAAAAGTTAAAGAAATCTGGTCAGTAGGAGATAAAAAAGTTTCTTACAGATACAAAGGTGATGATCTTATTGAGACTAAAGATGTTGCTGGAAACCTATTTAAGTACGGGTTTGATGGACACCATAATATGGTCAATATTGATTATGCTGATGGATCAAAAAAGACAATTAACTATAATAAGAAAACACAGTTTGTTACAGAGATTGTTGATCGTAATAAAGAGTCAACTAAGTATGAGTACGGGTCAAATCCTAAGAACCCAGACTTTCACTACTGGACAATTGTTACTAAAAAGACACCAAACGGAAAAGAAGCTAAAAATAAGTATGAGTATGAAATCAAGGCCCGTCCTGATGGATCTCAATATACTTATAGAATCCTAACTGAAATCAATGGATTTAAGACTGAAACAATTTATTCAGAATGTTGTTCACTTCCTCTTAAAATCACAAGAGGAAACCACGTAACAACTTTTGAGTACAACAAGAAAGGTCTTCTAACTTCTAAGACTAGTACTAAAGGTGACTTTGTTAAGCTTGCGTATCACAAAAAGTACAACAAAATTACAAGAGTTGTTAACAACAAGGGTTGGACAAACTTCGAGTACGACAAAAAAGGAAATCTCTCAAAAGCAACAAATGCTAAAGGGAAATCTGTTCTTCTTATCTACGATAGAAAAGGAAGAATCACTAAGATGGTAGATTACGACAAGAAAAAGAAAAAGAAGAGAACTTTGACTTTCAAGTACAACGCTCTTGGAAAACCAGTTGAGATTTCTATGAACAAAGTAGGAAAGATCAATGTTGCTTATGACAACTATGGTGAAATCAAGAAGGTTGAGTCTAAGTCAGGGCACAAGATGGCACTACAAGTTACCCAGGCGTTCCAAAGCTTACTAAGCATTGTGAAGCCGGCAGGTGTAAACCTGAATATGTAGAGTGGCAACTTTTAGAGGCTAGGGCCTCTAGGGGATTTCAATAACTTGGACTCATTTTTGAGTAAATTGAAAACCCGACTATAATAGGATTACGAACTAAAATATTTAGGAGAAAAGTGATGAAAACCCTGAAGCTACTAATGATAATGACGATGTTGATCGGAAGTGTTGGAAACGTATTTGCTGAAGAAACAGAAACTCCGTGTACTGCAGTTGACGGTACTACAGGTGATCAAACTACGGTTGTAAACCCTGTGGATGAGGAAACTGCTACAAGTGGTGGACCTGGTACTCAACAGTAATATCAAAATATAAAACTTATCTTTTTATATAAGGGCATACGTCTAACGTATGCCCTTTTTTTGTTCAAGCTTAAGACCATCTGTCTAAACTTTATACACTCAGACCCCACTAACCATTCGAATTCTATTACATTCCTTTTGGCATGCATCATGCATTTAATATTCCCAAAGAGATAAAGCCTGGAGGTTGTTATGAAGAAGTTAATTTTAATTGCATTTACGTTGATGATTTCAAGTCAAACGTTTGCAGCTGGTGAGATGGCATCAACAGAATGTACAGCATCAGACCAAAGTAGTAGATCTTATGAAAACGTTGCAGTATCGGGTGATCAATCATCAAGTAACGAAGAAGTAGGAACTACAGCTACACAACAGTAAAAAAAGTCCCCCCCCTAAAGCGAAGTTTAAGAGGCCCCTTGGTGAAACTACCAACGGGCCTTTTTACATTTTTTGGGTAAAATAAGAATCCAACAGAAGGGACAGAATTATGAATCAAGGCTCAATCTCAGATATCTTTGAAAATCAAAAATCTTTTTTTAAAACAGGAAGAACTCAATCTATAGAGTATAGAAGGCAGCAATTAAATAACTTAAAAAAGCTAGTTGAAGAGAATGAAAAGTCGATTCATGAGGCACTCTATAAAGATCTTAAAAAAGGTGAGTTTGAGGCCTTTACCAGTGAGACAGGTTTCGTAGTTCAAGAAATCCAAAAAACTTTAGGTCACTTAGACAAGTGGGCCAAGAAGAAGAGGGTTTCAACTTCGTTAATTCATTTTCCTGCAAGCTCTTATGTAAAACCTGAGCCTCTTGGTACGGTACTCATCATTAGTCCCTGGAACTATCCCTTTCAGTTATTGCTCTCACCCTTGATCGGTGCCCTCGCAGCGGGGAATACGGCCATTTTGAAGCCCTCAGAGGTCGCCTCTCACACTTCTGATATAGTAGCTGAACTTATTCCAAAGTACTTTGAAAATGGCGTTATTAGCGTTGTAGAAGGTGCTGTTGAAGAAACTCAGGCCTTGTTAGAGCTTCCATTTGATTATATTTTTTATACAGGAAACGAATTTGTTGGAAAGATTATTATGGAGAAGGCCTCCCGCCATCTTACTCCCGTAACTCTAGAGTTAGGGGGGAAAAGTCCATGTTTTATTGTTGGAGATCTCGATCTTGAGTTAGCCATCAAACGAGTTACTTGGGGGAAGTTTTTTAATGCCGGTCAGACCTGTGTTGCTCCAGATTACCTTTTAGTTGAAGAAAGATACTTTGATGAAACGGTACGATTATTCAAAGCTCATATCAAAGAGTTATTTGGAAGTGACCCTTCAGCTTCAGATGATTATGGAAAGATTATCAATCAAAGACATTTTGATAGGCTTTTAAGTTACTTTGAAAAAGACCAAGTTCTCATCGGTGGAGAGAGTAATAAAGACACATGCTATATTGCACCAACTGTTATTGAAGCAAACTTTGACTCTGTCATTATGAGAGACGAAATATTTGGTCCTTTATGTCCAATAATTAAAATCAAATCTCTTCAGGAGGGCATCGATTATGTAAACTCGAGACCTAAGCCTTTGGCCCTCTATGTGTTTACAAGTGATAACTATATAGAAGAGAAAATCTTAACTGAGACAACTTCGGGTGGGGTATGTATTAACGATACTTTAATTCACCTCTCTAGTGACACCCTCCCTTTTGGTGGAGTTGGGGCCTCTGGAATGGGTCGCTATCATGGTAAGTATTCCTTCGATACATTTTCACATTATCGAGCGGTTATGCGTAGAAAGCTCTTTATGGATATTCCTATCAAATATCCTCCCTATACAGACTCGAAGGTTAGTACTGTACGTAAGTTATTGAAATTTCTTGGATGAGATAAAGAGGGCCATACCTAGGAAAGGGCCAAAATTCGTCGAATATTTAGACAAAGTCACATTTCTATACACTTTTCTAAGTGTAAGTATTGAATTTTATAATACATAATTTTGGCACAAACCCTGCATCTATTAATGGAAAGAGTTAATCGCTTGGAGGGTTATATGAAAAAGTTATCATCGTTTATTTTTCTTTTAGTTTTAGTTATTGGATCTACTAATGCATTTGCGGAAGGTGAGAATGATCACACAGATTGTGATGCTTCTTCACAAATTAGTAGAGCTAACCAAGAGTCTGCTCCTGTTGCTTCAGGAGATGTTGAGTCAAATAATGGAACTACAGCAAGTGGAAGATAATTTAAAAGTTATTCGTTGAAGTTAAAGTTGAAGTTATAAATGTTGAAGTTAAAGTTGAAGCTGTAAATGTTGAAGTTGAAGTTGAAGCTATAAATGTTGAAGTTAAAGTTGAAGTTAAGCTGAAGAAAATATGTTTACGTTGTTGTTAAAAAGAGGCCCTTACTGGGCCTCTTTTAATATCTTGTTTAAAAGTTCTTTTTCTTCCCTTGAGTATTCCTCAGAATCTTCCCCGTCATTTTTAATAAGTTCCTCTACATTCTTAAAAGTTTCTTTTCTAGTTGAAGAAAATTTTGAAATAACCTGATCTTGATGAGGAGGATTGCTATTTGAGAAAAACTTTTTTGTAAACTTGCTGCCTTTCTTTATTTGCTCCCCAGCTTCATATTCAACCTTACTAAAGATTTGAGTCGTATACGGTTTGGCATGTTTATGAATAAGATTGAATAAAGTCTTATTGTTAACCGGAATACACATGATGATAAAACTAATAGAAAAATAAACTGTAAACTTAATCATGAATAGCATATTGCTTACCCTTTTTCGATGTCCCTAACTATTTTATTTACTGCATTTAAGAGATCTTCTTTTTCAAATGGCTTTGGTAAAAAATCAATGGCCCCATTAGAAATAGATTCAATGACAATACTCTCTGTATTTAAACTCGACATCATTATGATATAAGTTTCCATGAGCATTCCACTTACTTCCTTTGCGAGTTCAATACCAGACATGTCGGGCATCACAACATCGATAAGATAAAGATCTGCTTCACCTGTTCTTAAAAATGAGAGAACCTCTTCTGCTGATCCAAATGAACCTATTACTGAAAAGCCATCTTCATTTAAAATTTCAACGGTTGATTGTCTGCTAAATTCAGAATCATCAACCACAACTACTCTAAGTTTTTCCTTAGCACCCATAGTTATTCCTTGGAATAATATTCACTTTTATTTTACAGCAGAAATGCACGTAGATGAAATAAGATTGAATCTTGACTGAGAAGGTCGGAAACCGACGGCTACATATTATGCAGCCATCGGAGTCGTATTTGTTTTCTTTTTAGATTTCTTTGTTTTCTTAGAGTAAGTCTTCCAACCGTCTAGGGCGATCTCAAGAACTTCTTCGAAGTTTTTAACAGGTATGAAATTGATCTTTTCTCTGTACTCATCAGGAATATCAACAAGATCTTTTTGATTTTTCCATGGGATGATAACAGTATCAATATTCTTTCTCATGGCCGCAAGGGCCTTCTCTTTAACTCCTCCAACGGGAAGAACTTTTCCTGTCAAAGTAATCTCACCTGTCATTGCAACAGACTTCTTAATTGGTAAATCCGTAAGAAGACTAATTATCGTCGTCGCAAGAGTAATACCTGCACTTGGTCCGTCCTTAGGGATGGCACCGGCCGGTAGATGGATATGAATTTCATTTTCTTCAAATGCATCTTCACTAATTTTGAAATCAGCGGCACGACTTCTAATGAATCCAACTGCTGTCTGAGCAGATTCTTTCATGACATCACCAAGCTGACCGGTAAGAGTAAGACCCTTTCCTTTCATTTTAGTTGATTCAATATAAAGAATTTGTCCACCTGCTGCAGTCCAAGCAAGTCCTGTACAAACTCCAACCTCATTAACCTTATTTTCATCTTCACTAGTGAAAACAGGAGGTCCAAGAAGTTTAAAAACAGTATTTGATACAATATCAGTAGTGTTTGCTTCACCTTTTGCAATTTTCATTGCAACTTTTCGGCAAAGTGCACCAATTTTTCTTTCAAGATTTCTTAAACCAGCTTCAGAAGTGAAACCTTCAATAACTGTCGAAACACCCTCATCTGTAAATGAAATATGATCGTCATTAATTCCATTCTCTTCCATTTGCTTTGGAATAAGGTATTTCTTAGAAATTTGAATTTTCTCTTCTTGGGTATAACCACTTAGGTTTATAACTTCCATTCTATCTCTGAGCGGACCTGGAATATTTTCAAGTACGTTTGATGTTGCAATAAACATCACGTTTGAAAGGTCGAACGGTAGATTTAAATAATGATCCCTAAAAGTTGAATTTTGTTCAGGGTCAAGAACTTCAAGTAGTGCCGATGATGGATCACCCTTAAAATCTCCTCCTAACTTATCAACTTCATCAAGTAGAATGACAGGATTATTTGTTTTAACTTGTTTGAGAGATTGAATAACTCTACCTGGCATTGAACCAACATAAGTTCTTCTATGACCTCTAATTTCAGCCTCGTCTTTAACACCACCAAGACTGATTCTTACAAATTCTCGTCCCATTGCTTTGGCAATTGATTTTCCAAGAGATGTTTTCCCAACTCCTGGAGGACCACTAAAACAAAGGATTGGTCCCTTCATTTCGTTGCCTTTTAGTCTTCTAACTGCAAGGTACTCAAGAATTCTTTCTTTAATTTGTCTAAGATCAAAATGGTCTTCGTCTAAAACTTTTTGAGCAAGCTCTAGGTCTAAATGTTCTTCAGAACTGACTGACCAAGGAAGTTCCGTAAGCCATTCAAGGTAACTTCTTACAATGCTAGATTCTGAAGAATCCGGATGCATTTTTTCGAGCCGAGTAAGTTGTTTGAGAGTTTCTTTCTCAACCTCTTCAGGCATCTTGGCTTGTTTTACTTTCTCTTTGAATTCACCAATTTCATCTTCAGGTTCTTCAACTCCACCATTATCACCAAGTTCACTTTTAATGGCCTTGATTTGTTCACGGAGAAAAAACTCTTTTTGACCTTTGGAGATTTCTTCTTTTGCATTATTTTTAATCTTGGCTTGCATGGCCAAAATCTCTAGCTCTCTGGCCAGAATATCATTGATTCGATTCAGTCTTTCGATTGGATCAAGAATTTCAAGAATCATTTGAGCTTCACCAACATGCAAGTTGAGGTTTGAAGCAACAAGGTCAGCCAGTCGGCCTGGATCCTGAATATCTTCGAGAACCATAAGGATATCTGGTGAAAGAATTTTACCTTGAGTAATAACTCTTTCCAGTTGCTCTCGAATCGTCCTCATCAAAGCACTCACGGCAACGTTTGCAGATTCCTCTTTCATGTCTTCAACTTTGTCTACATTAGCAACAAAGTAGGGCTCTTCTTGATTAAAGCTTTTAATTCTTGCTTTTGTTAAACCTTGCACAAGAATTTTAATTCTTCCATCTGGCAACTTTCTCATTCTCATGATCATTGCAACTGTACCTAATTCATAAATTTCACTCGGTGCAGGACTCTCAGCAGTAATGTCTTTCTGACTTGAGAGAAGAATCAATCTATTACTTTGATTGAGTGCGTGCTCAACCGCTTGAATACTTGACTCTCTTCCTACGAAGAGGGGCAAAATCATAAACGGGTAAACTACGATGTCCCTGACGGGTAAGAGGGGGAGATCTTCTTTGAACTCAATGTTGTCACCCTCGTAGTTTGTAACCATAACTGTCCTCCAAAACGACTTTCGCAAAAAACTCGACTTCATGAAATTAATCGGGAAAATAGACCTAAGTCTTTAAACTTTTTGTCATTATTATTGATTTTTTTATGATAAATTAGCTGACAACGACTATCGGTGTTTCCTTTGGAATCACCTAAAGCCCCGTTATATGTGGGTAATGAAAAATCAACTTTTTGAGTCGGGATTAAGATAATTATTGGAGATAAAATGTCTGACAAAATAGGTATTGTAATTTTAGCGGCCGGTGAAGGTACTCGGTTAAAATTAGAGCTTCCAAAACCACTCGCACCAATGTGCAATCAGACCTTAATTGATTTTCCAATTCAATCCTCAATGGAGTTCTTAGAAAAAACAAAACAATCGGGACATCTCGGTCTTGTTTTGGGTCATGAGAAAGAGAGGGTTTCCTCCTATATAGATAATAACTTTTCAGAGTCAAAATTTAAAATTCATAAAGCAACTCAAAACGAACAGCTAGGAACAGCCGATGCGGTTAACTCTTACTTAAGAGATGTGAAGTCGCATTCTGAAACTGAAGTGACTTTCATTCTTTGCGCAGATACGCCTGTGATTTCTTCAAATGAATTAGAAATTCTTCATGATAAATTGATAAATGAAAAAAGAGATGCTGTTGCGGCAACCTTTAAAACTGAAACTCCAAAAGGGTACGGAAGAATTATTCGTGGTGGTTCAGGATTCAAAATTGTTGAAGAAAAAGATGCAACAGAAGAGCAAAGATACGTCACAGAGGTAAACTCAGGCTTTTATGCAATTAAAACGAAATTTCTAGTTGATGCTATTAAGAACATTGATAATAAAAATAATTCTGGAGAGTTCTATCTAACAGATCTCTTTAAAGAAGATGGAAACGTTGAAGCTATATGCTTTGAGGAAGCAGACGTTTTTATCGGAGTGAATGATCTTCAACAACTTCAAAGAGCAGAGAAAATTCTCCGTTGGAAAAAAATGAGAGAACTTAGAGAAGAAGGTGTACGATTTATAGATCTATCTCACACATATGTAGACCCTTCTGTTTCAATTGCAAGTGGCAGTGTCATTTATCCAAATGTTTTTATTGAAGGCAACTCAGTGATCGATAAAAACTGCACTATTGAACCAGGTTCAATTATTAGAAATTCACACTTAGAGGAAGGCGTAGAGATCAAGGCCTATAGCCACCTAGAAGATGTGGTTGTTAGAAAGCAAGCTGCGATTGGGCCATATGGAAGGCTCCGACCTGGTGCGGATATTGGTGAAGAGTCTAAAATAGGAAACTTTGTTGAAGTTAAAAAAGCTGTCCTAAAGAAAGGGGCGAAGGTTTCTCATTTAAGTTATGTTGGTGATGCTGAGATTGGCGAGAACACAAATATTGGTTGTGGCTTTATCACTTGTAATTATGACGGAGCCCAAAAACATAAAACGATAATTGGTAAGGATTGTTTTATAGGCTCAGATACTCAAATGGTTGCCCCTGTTGAAGTTGGTGATGGAAGCTTCGTTGCATCGGGCTCGACAATAAATCAAAGTATTCCAAGTGGATCATTTGCTATCGCACGTTCAAAGCAGGTCACTAAAGAAAATATGGCAAAAAGATTTTTGAAGTCCAAAAATTGATGCACCATGACCCCTCATTAGTACTAATTTGGCTAATTTCACTCAAAAATGTTATGTAATAAGTTTGAAATACCATTTTTATTGAGGTGAGTTATGTGTGGAATTGTTGGCCATTTGGGCCCTCAAAACTCCGTAGAATTAGTTTTGGAAGGACTTAAGAGACTTGAGTATCGAGGTTACGACTCTGCCGGAGTTAGTTTCATCGACGAGAGAGATGTCCTACAAAATTACAAAAAATCTGGAAAATTAGAAAATTTAATAGGCTTTCTTGGTGAAGGTCCATTTGTTGCGAGATCTTGTATCGGGCACACTAGATGGGCAACTCATGGTGAAGTAAACGATACAAACAGTCATCCCCATTCAAATGATCAACTTTCAATGGTTCACAATGGAATCATTGAAAATGCACCTGCTTTGAAAAGCGAACTAAGTAGCGAAGGTTTTGAGTTTAAATCTCAAACAGATACTGAAGTTTTTTTAGGTTTGATGACGATTAATTTGAAGAAGGGAATGTCGTTTCGAGAAGCTGTAACTGCAAGTTTTAATAAAGTTGAAGGTAATTCAGCTTTCGTTTTAATTGACCCTGATACTTCTGATATTTATGCAGTTAAAAGATGTGCACCTCTCGTTTGTGGAATTAATGAAGGACAATCTGAAGTACTTGTCTCAAGTGATCCTTACGCATTAGCGGGATTAGTAGATAAATTATATTTCCCAGAAGATGAAGTTGTATGTCACTTGAGTTCTGGAAACAAAAACTTACTTAATTTTTATGAGTTAGATGGCTCCAAGACAACTAGGTACTTATCAAAAATTCAAGACCTCTCAGCAGCAGTTAGTGATAAGGGTGACTTTGATCATTACATGCACAAAGAAATTCATGAACAACCAGAACTTATTCGTTCATTAACTCATTACTATTTTGCCGGAGAAGGTGTACCAGCTCTAGAGAAGGCCATAAAAGAAAAACCCGAAAATATTCATCTTGTTGCTTGTGGAACTGCTTATTATGCAGGCCTCGTTATTAAAGATCATATTGAGAAACTAAATAGGATTCACTGTCATGCTGAACTTGGAAGTGAATTTAGATATAAAAACCCAATTCTTGGGAAAAAGGATCTTGGACTTTTTATAAGTCAGTCCGGAGAAACAGCAGACACTTTAGCAGCTCAATCGTTGTGTAAAACGAATAACCTTAAAACAATGTCTATCGTGAATGTTGATGGATCGACTTTGTTTAGAGACTGTGATTCAAACCTACTCATTAGAGCTGGCGTTGAAGTAGGGGTGGCAAGTACAAAAGCATTCACCCAACAAGTCTTAACAGGAATGATTTACTCGGCTGCAATGAATGGAATCTTAGACAATCCAGATCGAAAAAAAGATATGGCCGCAAAGTTTTCACTTCTCGCAGAGAGAGTAGATAAAATCCTTTCTGAAGAAAATAAAATTGAATCCATTGCAAGTGAAATTCATAATTATAAAGGTTATTTCTATACTGGTCGTGGCGTTTATTATCCAATTGCTCTAGAGGGAGCATTAAAACTTAAAGAAATTGCTTACGTTCATGCTGAAGGATATGCATCAGGGGAGCTTAAGCACGGACCTATAGCCTTAATAGATGAGGAAATGGTTAATGTCGCTCTGGTTGGACCAGAGCTTTACGACAAGACAATAAGTAATATTCAAGAAATCAAGGCGAGGAAAGGAATCATTGTAACAATTGGCCCAAGAGGTGATGAGCACTTAAAAGAAATTAGTGATCACTTTATTGAGTTAGACTTTGACGGTCTTGATGAACTCTCTCCTCTTTATGTAAATATTGTTGACCAACTTTTGGCCTACTTTATTGCAAAGTTTAAAGGGACTGATATTGATAAACCTAGAAACCTTGCTAAGTCAGTAACTGTGGAATAATTGCCAATGAAAGAGGTTCTAAAAAATCTTAACGAAGAACAAAGAAGTGCGGTCCTACATACTACAGGACCTTTGATGATTCTTGCTGGAGCTGGCTCTGGTAAGACTCGTACTCTAGTTACAAAAATAAGTTATTTAATTGAAACAGTCGGTGTTTCTCCGTTTAAAGTCTTGGCGCTTACTTTTTCTAATAAAGCGGCTAGAGAGATGAGGGATCGTATTTCAACACAGGTCTCTTCTGATGCCGGAGCTTTGTCAGTTACAACCTTCCATGCCTTTTGTGCCAGGGTACTTCGCTCGGAGGCTCAATATATTGGTCTCAGTAGAAATTTTACAATCTATGATACTTCAGAGAGTAAAGCTGTCATTAAACAAGTGCTTTCTCGACACGGTATTTCGACAAAAGAATTAAGTCCTTTTGAGGTAATGAACTATAACGAAGGACTTAATAATCTCGGTTATTATGTAGGAATTGATAATGAAGAAGAATTCGATCTCGATCGATCAGATCCCTTTTTTACTTATTACAATGAGTACAATGCTGAACTTCGAAAATCCAACGCTGTTGATTTTGGTGGACTGATTACTGGAGTCATTCACCTTTTTGAAAAATTCCCTGATGTTCTTAAAAAATACGTTGAAAGATTTGAATATATCTTAGTTGACGAATATCAAGATACAAACAGGGCCCAATTCAAACTTTTAAATATGCTTTCAAAGGAAAAAAGAAATATCTGCGTAGTAGGTGATGAAGATCAGTCTATATACAGCTGGCGTGGTGCAGACATCAGAAATATTCTTGAGTTTGAGGAAAACTATCCTGAAGTACAGGTTTTAAAGCTTGAACAAAACTATAGGTCCTCTCGAAATATCATTGAGGCAGCATCTAGTGTGATCTCTCGAAATATTCACCGGAAAGGCAAAGAGATGTGGACTTCAAATCCTACTGGGGATGAAATTGAAGTCGTTGAATGTTTTAATGAAAAGGAAGAAGCAGAGTTTATTACGAAAACTATTTTAGATTTAAGCAAAGAAGGTCATTCAACACGTGAGATGGCAGTCTTTTATAGAACGAATGCACAATCAAGGACTCTAGAAGATCAACTTAGAAGAGCGAATATTCCTTACCGAGTTGTAGGGGGAGTAAAGTTCTACGAAAGAAAAGAAATTAAGGACATGCTTGCTTATTTGAGAGTAGTCGTTAATGAGAAAGATAGTCTTGCTTATAGTCGTATCGTGAATGTACCAAGTCGTGGAATCGGAGCGACAACTTTAAGAAAACTAGAAACCGTTGCTGTGAGAGATGGCCTGTCTCTCCCACAGGTTGTTGAAACAATTGTTGATAACCTTTCAAATTATAAAGACCTAAAACTTTCGGCCAAGGTTAGGTCGTCTCTTAGCATGTTGAGCAATATGTTTATGGAGGCAAGGTTAAGTGATTCATCAGGGAAATCACCTGTTGAGATTTATGAGGGAATTCTTCATGAGTCTGGTTACTGGGACAGCCTTAAGGCCAGGAAAGACTATGAGTCACAAGCTAGACTTGAGAACTTGGAAGAGCTTTCTTCGGCAATAAAGCAGTATGAATCTAGTACTGAAAAACCGTCTCTTGGAGGCTTTCTAGAAACGGTTACTCTTGATACATCAAATGAAGAAGATACAGGTCAAGACTTAGGTGAAGTCTCCTTAATGACAATTCATGGGGCAAAGGGACTAGAGTTTAATCATGTTTTTCTAACTGGTGTAGAAGAAAATATTTTTCCAAGCATAAGAAGCTTGGAGGAGTCTCAGGATTTTGGACTTGAAGAAGAACGTCGCCTTTTTTACGTGGCCATGACTCGAGCAATGGAAAAACTATTTATTTGTTTTGCTCAAGGTAGAATGCTTTATGGACAATTAAAATTTAATGGTCCAAGTCGATTTATCAATGAAATACCGAATAAATATTATCATTGGAAAAAAGTAGGGAAAATTACAGGAAGTTCATCTGGATTTTCTAACGATAATAATGAGTACGATGATTTTAACCAAGAATGTGAGTTCGAAGACGATGAAAAAACATTTATGGTTTCTAAAAATGCACCAGCTTCAAAATTTAACACAGGGGCCAAGGTCATTCATTCCTTGTACGGGGAAGGTTCTGTCATAAATAGCGAAGGCACAGGACAGGATGAAAAAGTAACTATCAAATTCAAGGATGGAGTTAATAAGAAGTTTATGGTGAAGTTTGCGCCACTAACTCTTATTTAAGATGGAAAATTTAAAAAGTAAAAAACTAACATTTATTGTTGTTCCTACTATATTTGTAATACTCGTTATTGCTTTTAGTATCCTTGTAAAATCAAAAATTAATAAAGACACCCTCAGAAAAGAAATTCAAGAAAACCTGTCATTAATTCTAGAAAATAGCCAAGTAGTACCTGGAAAACTTGAAACTCAAGTCGGACTTAATATTAAGATTGGAATTGATGGACTTAAAATTCTCGATGCCGTTACAAAGAAAACTTATATCGAAATCGACAAAATGGAAATTAACACTTCCTGGAGTTCATTGTTTTGGGCCGGCGTTCCGGTTAGCTTTAAGATGTCTGGCATAAGTGTAAACTACAAAGGGAAATTTCAAGAGGTTATTACTCCGAGCAAATTGCTTGAGAGATCTGCTTATCGTAATATTTTAGGATTTTCGACATTTCATAAAAATTCAAAATTTAACTTTGAATTAGAAAACTTTTCATTTCAGGGTGTTAAGCAAAGCTTCAATATCGAACATTTAAAACTTAAAAACTTCAAATGGGACTCATATACTGCATATGAAATTAATGGAAAGATTAAGAAAAAAGTTCTGAATAAAACTTATACTGTAGAAATAAGAAATGTTGGTGAATTAAACCTTAAAGAATCTATAAATTATGGAAAACTTAAGAGTCAGTCTATCTTGACCTTAAGATCGATTAAAATGAATGATAAGTTAATGGACTTCGAGGAAGTTAACGGAACACTTTCAGTCTCGACGGACGAAGATAACTTACTATATGGAAAGGTTTCTTTTTCAGGTGATAATCACTTTAACTCTGGTGTTAAATTTGGAAATAACGGTAAGGTAATCTTAGAGAATCTAGATGCAAATGTGTCTTTTGAAACACTCTATAAGATGGGTCTAGTCGACAAATTGCCAACACAATCCCTTAAAAATCAACTAACTCTTAAAGGCAGTATTTTCTTAGGCCCTAAGAATATTGAAGCCAGAAAACTAAAATTTAATACACTTTCTCCTGTTGAGATCAATATGGGTGGAATTGAGTTCTTCTCGAACTTTAAAGGCAGTTGGAATAAAAATAGTGCGACAGTTGGAATGAAAGGACGATTCTCTGAAGGACAACTTCAGGCAAAAATTAGATTTAGCAAAAAAGACTCAATTGGAAGGCTAGGGCAATTCAAACCTCGAAGTATCGAAATAAAATTATTTAATGTTGATTTAAGGAGCATGACACTTAAAAAGAAAACTTTTTTCCCTGCACTAAAAGATGTTTTAAAAGATAAAAAACTGAATAAATCTTTAGAGAAGGTACGAGTTCTAATAGAAAAGTGTTCTTTTGGTTCTGACTTACTTAATGCGAGTGCTACATTTGAACAAAAAATAGGTACATTTCGATCTGATGACCTTTCAGTCACATTTGGAAAGAATGGTAAATTAGACGGTCAGTTTAGTATCAATCAAAATAAGATTCTAGGAAAATTAGAATTTGATAAATTTGATATTAGAGGAATTTCTTCATTTCTTCCTAATGCTCAAAATGATTTAGATGGAATTTATGATGGAACGATAGATGGAATTTATAACTTTCCACCATCTAAGTCGAGATCACTCAATTTAGACTTAGAAGTCTCCAATGCTAACTTCGAGAAATTTAAAATTATAGATAAAGTATCTACTTTCATATCTCAAATTGCCCCAGACTCTGTTACCAGCTCAAAGAAAGGCAAAATTAATTACGTGAAAGTAAAATCTACTTTGAGTGCGAGTGAATTAATCCTAGAGGAAATTACATTACTTGAGGCCAATCAAGAATATGAAATTTTAGGTAATGGGAGAGTCTTTATTCTAAGAGAAGAAGGCTTTTTCCCCTATAGAGGCTCAGAGATATTTCTTAAAATTAAAAATTTAAAGGGTGGCATTTGGGATATGAATAAATTACCCAAAATAATACCTGTTAAGATTAGGGCGAATGATGAAGGTTGGATACCGGATTTAATGTACACCATAAATGGAATAAAGATAAAAAGATGAACATCGACTATGTCTCATTAAAGTGGAACTCCGAGGGTCTATCTTTCTTGGATCAGAGAAAACTCCCCTTAGAAGAAGTTTATGTAAAAGCTGAATCTATTGAGGATGCCTGGGGTGCGATTCATGAAATGGTGGTTAGAGGTGCTCCATTAATAGGGTTTACTGCTATTTCAGGTCTGGCGTTAGAGCTTTTATCAAACAGAATAAATAACCTAGATGATTTCAAACAAAAGTGTGATTACTTAAAAACAGCGAGACCTACGGCCGTAAATCTCATGTTTGAAATTGATGAATCGTTTAATGAAGTTAAGAGGCATATTGAGAGTAATGAATCTTGGGAAGATGCAGGGCTTCTATTAAAAACGAGACTAAATAATCAAATGAAGAAATTAGAAGAAGATAATTTGATTATGGCAAAGTTGGCTGAGAAAAAATTATCAAAGCTCTACGGTGATAAAAAATTAAATATTTTAACGTTATGTAATACAGGCTTTTTGGCCTGCGGAACAATGGGAACTGCCCTAGGTGCAATATCATACTTAAATTCTCTTGGAAGAATCGAAAAGGTTTATGCATCTGAAACACGTCCTTATATGCAAGGGATAAGGCTCACCAGTTGGGAATTACAAAAAGAAAACATTAATCACGATATTATTGTTGAAGGTGCAACTTCTCATTTAATGAAAACAAAAAAAATAGATGCGGTATTTATTGGTGCGGATAGAATTGTTGGAAATGGAGATACAGCTAATAAAATAGGGTCTTCTGGACTTTCAATACTGTGTGATTTTTACAACGTGCCATTTTTTGTTGTTGCCCCAATTTCATCATTTGATCTTTCTTTAGATAATGGAAACGAAATAAATATTGAAATGCGAAGTGAGGATGAGATTTTGTCTTGTCGTGGTCAAAGACTTGCTCCCGCGGGCGCCAGTGCTTATAACCCAAGCTTTGACATAAGCGATCATAGTTTAATAACGAGTATTTTTTGTGAAAAGGGTGAAATTCATCCTGTGAATAAAGAAAACGTTTTAAGAATTACTGGAGAATAAAATGTTAAGGGCCTCAATTGATATTGGTTCCAATAGCGTATTACTTTTAATCGCCAATGTGGATGACAGTGAACTAGAAGAGATTTCTGACAATGCAACGATAACTGGATTGGGAAGGAACTTGGATGAAGAAGGTTTGTTCACTGAAGAAGCTATGGAAGATTCCCTTGCTGCCTTTAAAAACTACAAAGGTCTACTCGATAAGTATGAAATTGAGCCACAGGAATGTTTGATAACAGCTACTGAAGCGAGTCGAGTCGCCAAAAACTCCAAAGAATTTTTTAGTAATGTAAAAAGTGAATTTGGATTTGAAGTAAAAATTATTTCTGGTGATGGAGAAGCTCATTATACTGCGAGAGGGGTAACTCTTTCGATTTTAGATAACGAAGGATCAGATGTTGTTATTATGGATGTGGGCGGAGCAAGTACAGAACTTATTCTCGTTAAATCTAAGCCTTTCAAAGTAAAAAGATCAATCTCATTACCTGTAGGTTCGGTTAGGGCCAAGGATTGGATTGATGCTGGGATTTTTCAAGAAAAGCTAGATGAAATTTTAAAAAATAATGACTTAACTCCTTATCAATCTGAATCATTAATTGGAGCTGCTGGAAGTATGACTTCTTTAGGCGGAATGATGAAAGGCTTAACTAGCTTTGAAAGCCAGAAGATTAATAAACAAAAGATAGAGTTTGATAAATTTTGTGAATTTGTAGATAAGATCCAAGATATAGATGAGGGGGATCTTTCTTCCCAATATCCATTTCTAGGGAAAAGATCTCGTACTATTGGTGCTGGAGCAAGGGTCGCTAGGGCCATCGGATTAAGTTTAAAAGTAAGTAGCCTTGAAATTTCTACTTTTGGACTTCGCCATGGTACTCTTTTTGAAGGGAGTATTGATGAACGATTCATCTCAAGACAGTAATTTTGACGATATTATAAAGATGAAAAAGGGACATGTTCTCTTTGTAGAGGGTGAACCCTCAAATTATTTATATATTGTAGTTTCAGGCGAAATTAGAGTTTTAAAAGAGTCTGGAAAAAGATTGATTCCAATTTCAATTGTTAGAGAGAGAGATTTTATTGGAGAGCTTTCGATGTTTTCTGATGAGCCAAGGGCCGCTTGTGCCGTTGCTACTCAACACGCTGAAGTTTTAATGATTAAAAAAACAGAAATTAGAAAGGTTATTAAAAGTTGTCCTGATTGGGTAAGTGAAATCATGATAACTCTTACAGATCGATTAAGAGGAGGGATAGAAATCCTCCGGGAACATAGAATCATTGATGATATCTTTGAGGTTGGGAATGACCTATCAACCGAAGAAGAGAAAAATCTTCAAAATGAGATTCAAAAATATAGGGATAGAAGAGGTCTCAGTTAAAGAGAGACTCTTCCTTTTCTCGCTAAAGCAACAAGTGTTTCGATTACTTTCTGTTGTGCTTTTCTGATCATACTCTTTTCATCTCTTAAAGATTTATTCATGACATTAAATGCTTCTTCAGCATAAGTTCTTGGTGCTAAACATAACACTCTTTTTTGAAACTCCACTTTTACATTCTTTAATGCCACACCGAGTACAGGTGCTTTGATATATGAGAATAAATTTAAAATATCGTTGTCATCTAAGTTATCGAGATCATCAAAAGTTAAGCTTTGCTCCATTAACTCGTTAGCTAGGCTTGGGTTTCTCATTCTTAAATTTCGAATAAGTTTATCTTTTGAAGCTGGATCCATAATTTGGAGCATTTCTATTATTTGAGCTTTCCCATTTAAAAAAATTCCATTTTCGCCTGTAAATTCCATTCAACTTCTCCTACGCTTCCAGCTTGGTTCGCTCTTTTATAAACTTTGCATTCGCTCTCGCTAGAGTTTTTTCATGAGACTCTTTAATGTCTCTTAACTCATTTGCCTGAGAGGCCATGATTTCTTCTTTTTGTTGCTTGTGAGTAACTCTTAAATTTGTGAGCTCTTGATCAAGCTTTTCATTTTCTTGCTTAATATTTACTGAGTGCTTCTTTCGCATTTTTGCCAGCTTTTGCTCAGTGTCGTTTTCCATATTGGTGACTTTTGTTTCGTATTCACCCTTCATTCTATGGAGTTGAGTTTCACTTTTCTTAACTTCAAGTTGGTACTGACGTGCACTATTGGCTCGAATCTTCTTCATTTCGTAAGCATGTCGCTTACCTTCTTGTTCTTTGAATTTTCTAACCTGATAATCTGAAATATTACTCATTTTTTATCTCTCGAAGTTTCTTTACCAACCCCTATTGAGCCTTCATACTATATGATACGGACTTGTAAGCAGTGCTCACAAGGAGGCAAAATATAACCTCCCCGAGTTCTTTAAAGTGTTGAAATTATGTCAAACGAACCTCTAACAAAAAGTGAATTAACAGAAGACGCCATTCTCAGCAGAGAATTCTTTGATAATTTCAGAGATTGGCTAGATTTAAACTTAGAAGGCTTAACTTGGCAGGGTAGATATAGGGATGAATTTGAGCAGTTCTGGGAAATGTTTTTTATTGATGGACTCTCTTTACTTCAAATATCTGAACGATTTGTTTACGCCTCTGAGCGAGTAAAAATTGGTCCACTTACCAGTTGGTTTCACTGGCTAAAAGAAAAATTCATTTGTTTTGTTTTTATGAAGCGCCAATTGTCCGTTGGCGAAATCTCAGAAAAGATGAATGTAACTCCTACAATTGTTGCTGGAATTCTTCGAAACTTTTTAATCGATGGATTCCCACACCTTGATGAGGAATTTAATTCGTTTTTTCAAATACCTCATAGGGCCTCATCAAATTTAAATTTAACTTATGCTGATTTGGTTAAAAAATTCGATCTACCTGAAACCATAAAAAGATCTTTGGATGACGATATTATGCCATCTATGGAAGTGACTCTTTATGCTGAATGGGGAGAACTTTTAGAAAAAAGTAAAAAAGAAATATTTCATAGTAAGTTAAATATTAAAAAATTAAGAAGAGATGCTTCTTTTGGGCAGCAGTTCAAAATTTTTAGAGAGTTTGTTCTCTTTATTGTTTTAGGCTTTCTAATCGTGACTGGTGTTCAGTCTGCGAACAAGTGGTACAAAAAATATCTTACGAACAAAATTAGTATCTATGAACCTCAATTTAAATGGCTAAATAAAAAACTTACGTTTAAAGCTCCAAGAGATGATAAGTCTGAGAAAGGTTTTACTCTGGACTTAAAAGATATAGAGAAAATTGATGATTCTAAGGAAGAGGATAATATTTATAGAGAAGAAGAAAGATTTGAGACGGAATCAGAAGTTGTACTTACTTCTTGGGACAGTCTTCCAAAAGATTTTAATGTCGCCGATCTGGAAGAATCTTCTTATGAAGAAATAAGAAAAGGTGGATATAGAGATACTCGTTTTGGTAATAAAAAAGTTTATAGAGTGATGATGAAATCTGTGAACTCTATAGATGCCAAAGGCCAGCTTAATGGTCTCTTAAATAAATACAAAGTAAAACAAGTTGATAAAGTTAAGCCAGGTAAGTTCGTTCCAGGTGGAGTTTATTATAATCTATTTGTTCCAAGGCAGTTCCTTAAAGAATTTCTAGCTCAAGTTATGGATATAGATGATTCAATTCTTTATGAAAGTAGAACGAGAGGAAGAAATCCTCCTGGTAAAAACAAAGTTTTTATTTGGATTAAAAATATCTAATTACATTTGCCCGTCTGGGATTTCGAAAAGTGATTTAACTTTTCGAAGAAGAATGTGACTTTTTCCAAGATAAAACCATTGTCTAAAAAATCCAATCGCCATTGCTGCAAAAAATCCATAAACAACACCAGAGTGTGTTGTTTTCTCAACAAGATTTGTATCGTGAGCACCACCGAGTAAAAAGGCGATCATTCCAAGAATAAGCATCATCATCGTCCAAGGAATTGTTTGTCTTTTACAACGAGTAGAGTCAAAAACAAATTTTTCAACTTTCTTTGTATAAGGAGTTAAATCGGCCGGAGCACTTTCAAAAATCTCATCTAAATTTGTTGATGTTGAAAGAATTGTCCAAATATTATTTATAAGTCTCGAAACACCGATGAAATAAAACATAACAAAGGCTTGGGCAAAAATAGTAAATAGAAAAACTGGAATTGCTATTTGAATATGGTTTAGTGGCAACTCAATTAGTCCAAATGCAGAAGACATGGTGAGTAAAACACCTGCAACCATCAATAAAAGTAATCCTCTAAGTAAATAGGCCACGACTTTTTTCCTTGTTCTTAAATTGGATTTAATTGCTAATGGCCCCTTAATTTGCTATTTAAGCAACCGAATAATCACAACTTTTTTATTCTGGGCAACATAGAACATTATTTGAAAAAAGAAAAGGTGCCTACTCGTGAACGAGCCTAAACAACCACCTGTCGGTGAAAATAGAAAACTTTTGGAAAATCCCATTGTTGGAAGTTTGACCGTACCTATAGCCATTGTCCTAATTGGGGCATTGATTATTTTTGGTGTAACTAAAATGCTATCAACAGATAGATCCTATCGCGATCTAGTTAATGAGCTTCATTCAAAAACGTTTGGAAACCGATGGATAGCGGCTTACGAGCTTTCAAAACAAATTAGCGCAAAAAATATTCCTTCTGAAGAAGTGCCTTGGCTCATCACAAATTTAAGTGAAGTTTATAACGATGCTGTTGATCCAAGGACTCGAGACTTTATTATCGTGGCCCTTGGTACACTTAGAAATGAGCAGACCCTGCCACTCATCTTAAAAGGTCTTAGTGATAAAGATCCCAATGTTCAGTTTCATAGTATGGTGGCGATTGGAAATATGCCTCTGGATTTCAAGATAGACTGGGGCCCAATTCTTAAGACTATGCGCGAAACAAGTGATGAAGGCTTGCGTCAAGCTGCCATTTTAGCCGTCGCTACGCACAAACTTGAAGAAGGTAAAAAAGATCTTGTCGGATTTTTGAGCTCAGCTTCTCTCTCTATTCGCTATGCTGCAGCATTGGGCCTGATAAATTTTAAAGAAGAAAGTTCAATAGCCGTTCTAGAAGAGATTCTTAAACTTGCTCCGGCTAGCGGTAAGGCCGTTACTGGAAAGTTGGATGTGAACCAGACAATGGGTCTCCAGCTAAATATCATAAGCGCATTGCAAAAAAATAAATGGACGAAACTCAATGTTGCGTTGGGTAATTTAGTTAAGAACTCACACAATAAAAAGGTAGTGGTAAAGGCTCAAGAGACATTAAACCTATTGAAAAACTGAGCATTTATCATCATAATCTAACCTACCGAATTTTATTGTAAGGTGTTTGTAACTACCCGATAGAATGGCTTTTTTGTAAAAGCTTTCTGGGTATACATATTTAAAGACGAGGAATGTTTCACATGAGTACTGAAACAAGACAACAATTGAATAGAAGAGAGTTTTTAAGTTTTCTATCCGTGGGATGGATTACTTTTACAGCGGCCTGTGCAGGATTAGGTTCGATGGCATTTAGATTCTCTTATCCTAACGTTAACTTTGAGCCTGAAATGGAGTTCCTTGCGGGAAAACCAGAAGACTATGAAGAAGGCGTTGATGAGAGATGGAAAAATGGTTTCGGCGTTTGGATGGTTAAGCAGGAAGGGAAACTAGTTGCTTTATCAAATATCTGTACACACCTTGGTTGTATTCCAAGTTGGTTACCTGCTGAATTAAAGTTTAAATGTCCTTGTCACGGTTCAGGGTATTACCCAAGTGGGATTAACTTCGAAGGTCCTGCACCAAGACCGTTAGAGAGATATGCAATTTCTCTAACTCCAGAAGGATTAATCAAAGTAGATAAAACAAAAATCTTCAGACACGAGAAAGGTCAGTGGGAACTGGCATCTTCTTTTCTTGAAGTTTAATAGATAATAGAGAGAAAGTAGAAATGGCTGGTAAAGGTTTAGTTCAAAAAGTTCGCGATACACAAGTCTGGAAATCTATTTTCCGCCACGGTCCCCCTGATAACGCTAGAAACAGAGCGGCCGTTGTTGCAGGAAACGTTTTTCTTCATTTGCATCCTATCAAATTAAAAAAGTCTGGGGTTCAGCTCGGTTACACATGGTGTATGGGTGGACTTACATTCTTTATTTTCTTAGCACTGACAGTAACTGGTGTTTTGTTGATGTTTTATTACAGGCCAACAGCTGAATATGCTTACAACGATATCATCGCATTGAAAGAGCACGTTCCTCTCGGAATTATGAGAGAGATCCATAGGTGGGGTGCTCACGCCATGGTTATTACCGTTTGGCTTCACATGTTTAGAGTTTTTATGACTGGTTCATATAAACCACCTAGAGAATTTAATTGGGGTGTCGGGGTTATCCTTTTGGTTTTAACTCTACTTCTTTCGTTCACTGGTTATTTACTTCCATGGGATCAGCTTGCCATTTGGGCGATTACTGTTGGTTCGAACATGGCAAAGGCCACTCCTTTTATGGGGCATGGTGGACCAGGAGCTATGCTTGCTCAGATCGGTGACTTTGTAATGGTTTCTGACAAAAACGATGTGCGTTTTCAATTACTCGCAGGACGGTTTGTTGGTGAGCCAGCATTGTTAAGATTTTATATTCTTCACTGTGTTTTCATTCCTTGTGTGGTTGGTGTGCTTATTGCCATTCACTTTTGGAGAGTTAGAAAAGATGGTGGAATTTCAGCTCCATTATAAGAAAAAGTTTTAAGGAAGAAGAATAATGAAAGAACTTATTAACTGGTTAGCAGAGCCGATTAGATCTTTTCCGATCTTTACGATTTTGTTCATACTCATGCTGAAATACTACAAAGTGATCGGTACGAAAAAATTTGGATGGGGAGCATTGATCGCTTCTATTCCGGTTGTCGCTTGGTTTGCAGCAGATCCTAACTTTATCAAGATTATCTTATGGCCAGATAATATTCCAATTAACATTCTTATCGTTCTTGTTTCATTTTTCACGTGGCTTACACTTTATAAGTGTGCTGAAAATGACAATCGACTTGAGGCCGGAGAAGTTCCTGTTGAGGCCATGCCTGAGAACAGAGAAAAAGTTTGGAGTTGGCCAAACCTTGTTTATACAGAATTATTCGCAATCATAGCTTGTACAGTTTTCTTGATTGCATGGGCGATTATATTTAAAGCTCCTCTCGAAGAACCAGCTAATCCAACTTGGGCACCAAACCCAGCAAAAGCACCGTGGTACTTTCTTGGTCTTCAAGAAATGCTTGTTTACTTTGACCCTTGGATGGCGGGTGTTGTTCTTCCTGGACTTATTGTCGTAGGACTTATTGCTATTCCTTATATAGATACAAATCCGAAAGGGAATGGGTATTACACATTCTCTGAAAGAAAAATGGCCATCTCTTCATTCCTATTTGGCTGGCTCGTTCTTTGGGTTTACCTCATTATTGTGGGAACTTTCTTGCGGGGACCAAACTGGACCTTCTATGGACCATTTGAATTTTGGGATTTCCACAAAGTGGAGGCCATGTACAACATTAATCTCTCAGAATATATCTGGATTAAAATGTTGAATACGCCAATGCCTGGAAACTTGGTAATGCGAGAGATCTTCGGAATCATTCTGACGATCTTCTATGTTGGAGCACTTCCAGTGATGATTGCTCGAACAAACTTTGGACAAAAACTAATTGAGAAATCAGGACAAATAAGGTTCTACATTTTTATCTTTTTGGCTTTGGGGATGACCAGTCTTCCAATCAAAATGGTTCTAAGATGGTTGATTGATCTTAAGTATATTATTGCACTCCCTGAGTGGGAACTTAACCTTTGATTAAATTCGGTTAAAACAGGATAAGAGGCTACTGAAATGACCAAGAAACACGAGCCAGGTATGGCTTATGACATGAAAAAGCTGAATAAGGTATTTGCCTTTTTATCAGTTATTTTTCTTCTAACAGTTATCTGGGTTTTCCTAGATGATTATATGCGCCCTTGGAAAATGGTTCAGATTGAGGCCATGAAAATTAAAAGAGGGAAGATTGACGCCAAGATCAAAAAAGCAGCTGCTGCTATTGATAGTGAAAAACTAAGTCAACTTAACGCCAAACTTGAAGAAGGTAAAAAAATTGTAGCGTCTAGAAAAGTAGAGCTCGATAAAATTTCAAAGGCTTTAGGGTTAATTTCTAGAGATCTTAAAGATGAAACAATTATTAACGGTCAACTTAATGCTCAAATTTCTGCATTAACATTTAACTATGGTGTTGCTCACGCAAACCATGACAAAAGTGCTCATTCTCTCTTTGATCAAATGCAAGTTAAGAAGGGGCTTTTCGCTAAATCAAAAAACAATCTGAAGACTCTTGATTCTAAAAAGAAAGTCCTAGTAGCAGATGAGAAAAAACTTAGAGAAGAATTTCTTTCTGCGGAAAGAGGAATTAAAGAAATTTTAAATACGAAGTCATTGTTAACACAAGCAAAGGCTACTACTGACATCGACCCTATCTTTGTAATACGAAATGCTCCACTTGGAGATTTCTTAGATCCAACGGTAAAGATTCAACAACTTGTTGCTAAAAATATTACTGATGATCGATATTTTCAACATGTTCCAAAGGTTGATAGATGTACAACTTGTCACACCTTTATTGATAAGCCTGGATATGAAGAACAACCGAACCCACATAAAACTCACCCTAATTTAGATATTATGGTGGACAAAGATTCTCCTCACCCGATGAAGAGTTTTGGATGTACAACTTGTCATGGTGGAGAAGGACACAGAGTTACTGACTTTAATTCAATTGCTCACACACCTGAAACTCCTGAGCAACGAGCAGAATGGATCAAAAAATACAATTGGCATGAGCCGCATAAAGTTCCTCACGTAATGTTTAAGAAATCGATGACTGAGGCCAGCTGTGTAAAGTGTCACCAAGGTGTTGAATGGATTCCTCAAGCTCATGTTTTAAATGAGGGACGTCGAAATATTGAAAAATTTGGTTGTTATGGTTGTCACAAAATTAAAGGTTGGGAGCATAAGAGAAAACCAGGTCCAAGTTTGAAAAAGATTGCTTCAAAAGTAGATAAGAAGTTTTTCAAGTCTTGGGTATGGGATCCTAAGAGTTTTAATAAACACGCAAAAATGCCTAGATTCTTTGAGCAAGATAACAATAGCTCTCCAGAGTTCATTAAGAAAAATGTTGCTGAAGTAAATGCCATTGCTGATTACATTTGGAGTATCTCTTCAGATTATAAACCATTTGCAAAATACTCAGGTGGAAATAAGAAACGAGGAAAAGAGCTTGTTAAAGATATCGGTTGTATGGGGTGCCATGGAGCTGATGGGTTTGCAAAAGAATCAAAGAAAATTGATGCTTATGCAGGACCTTTCTTAACGGGAATCGGTTCAAAAGTTGATGCCGACTGGTTAGTGTCATGGTTAAAGAAACCATCTCACTATCAAGAAGATACAATTATGCCTTCCTTTAGACTTACTAATAAGGAAGCTAATGACATCACTGCTTATCTGATGAGCTTAAAGAATAAAACATTTGAAAAATTAGATTTCGAAAGTTTAGATGAATCTGCAAGAGATGAAATTCTCATTAGTTACTTTTCAGCCTTTGATACTAAAGAAGTTGCTGAGAAAAGACTTTCTAAAATGTCTAGCCATGAAAGAACACTAGAGCTTGGTAAGAGATCGATTGGAAAATACGGTTGTTACTCTTGTCACGATATTGAAGGTTTTGACGGCAGAGCTCCTATTGGTCCCGAACTAACGAAAGTTGGTTCAAAGCCTTTAACTCAGTTTGGTTTCGGACACGAGCACGATGTTGAACACTCAAGAGATGGCTGGATTCAAGCTCACCTTATTAATCCAAGAAGATGGGATAATGGAGTTGATAAGCCATTCAAAGATTTACTTAGAATGCCGAGCTTCGGTATGTCTGAAAAAGATGCAAAATCAATTACTATCGCTCTCATTGGGCAGGTCGGTGACTATGTTCCTCTCGGAGGAGTAAAGAGATTAAACCATCTTGAGACAGTTACTGAAAAAGGTATGAAAGTTGTTAACAAGTTTAACTGTACTGGATGTCACCAAGTAGATGGAACAAAAGGTGATATTCTAGGAATGTTTGAAGATGACTTAAATGAAGGACCACCAAGACTTAATGGACAAGGACATCGAGTTCAAGCTGACTGGTTTTATCATTTCCTTTCTAATGTTTATCCAATTAGACCTTGGCTAAAAGTAAGAATGCCATCTTTTAATCTTTCTAATAAAGAAAAGAATGCCATTGTTGCTGGCTTCCAAGCCAAGTCGGACCTACACACATTTGAAGACCTGGGGTCGCAAGTTGTTTGGGAACCAGGCGAGAGAAGTGCTGCAGTAAAACTATTTAAGTCCCTTGATTGTACCTCTTGTCACTCAGGCGGATTTACAAGTGATGAGGCATCTGCACCAAATCTTCACTATGCTAAAAGACGTTTAAGACCTTCTTGGATTAAGAAGTGGCTTGAAGATCCTCAAGCGATTCTTGAAGGGACTGTGATGCCTAGCTTTTGGGAAGATGGAGAGTCAGCTGACCCAGATATTTTAGGTGGAGATCCTAAGAAGCAAATTGATGCATTAACAAAGTATATAATTGAAATAGGTCACGATAAGTATTCGCCAAACGCGAAATAATTTAGGGTACGGAAACCCTTTGTTGGAGGAATAAATGGGAAGTCATGCACATTCTAATGAGCCAATAAATTACCCAGAGGATCCACAATTTGGAAAAGCCTCAGTAGGGAAAATTGGTATGTGGATTTTTCTAGTAACAGATGCCATGTCATTCTCTGGTTTCTTGTTGGCCTACGGTGTTCTAAGAGCAACTAGAGATTGGCCAACTCCTGTTGAAGCACTTGGCGGTGTTGGGCTTTCTGGTTTTATGACATTTCTTCTAATTTGTTCTTCTGTATCAATGGTTCTTTCTATTGATTACTGCAAAAGAAAAGATCGAGAAGGAATGCTTAGATGGTTACTTATAACGATTCTTGGAGGGTTCGCTTTCCTTGGTCTTCAAGTTTACGAATATTCTCATTTAGCCAATGATCTTGGGATGACTTTTGCTTCCTATGCCCATGGGAATGATTTATTTGCTTCAACATTTTTCTCAATTACTGGATTTCACGGTCTTCACGTTTTTACCGGGGTTATGTACCTCTGTTTTATGTATAAACTGGCCCATGACGGTGTGTTTGATAACGGTAATTATAATCAACTTGAATTAGCTGGACTCTTTTGGCACTTTGTCGACCTTGTTTGGATTCTTGTTTTTACTTTTGTTTATCTTCTATGAAGTTAATTAAAACAATAATTTTTACACTTTTAATGTTTAACCTGGATCTAGCTCTTGCTTGTCCAGGTTGTGCAGGCTCAATGGGGAATAGAAAAGACTCGTATACCGTTTATATATTGATGACTTTTATTGCTTTAACCTACATACCTTTCTTTATTATTTATAAAACTATCATTAAACACAGAAAATCATCTTTAAATCAAAACGTCCCAAATGAACAAGTCCAATAAGCCAGCTTACGTTGTTATTGGTATCTTAAGTCTGGCAGTGTTCCTATTCTTAGGGTGGCTCATATATTTGCGTGATCCTATCCCTGGTTACCCGGCTTGGGTTACCGCTTTGCCTTACTCGAATGCTTTTTTTAATGGATTGGCAGCAATTCTAATATTTTTAGGTGTTCGAGAAATTAGAGTAAACCAAAACAAAGAACTACATAAAAAACTAATGATTAGTGCGGTCGTTTGTTCGGCCATTTTTCTTATCGGTTACATTCTTTATCATCACTACCATGGAGATACGAAGTTTCTTGGTCAGGGGATCATAAGACCAATTTATTTCTTCATCCTGATTTCTCATATTGTTTTATCTCTTCCTCTTGTGCCTTTGGTTTTTACAACTCTTTGGCATGCAAAATCAGAGCAATGGGAAAAACATAAAAAGTTTGCCAGATGGACTTATCCAATCTGGCAATATGTTTCAGTAACAGGTGTTTTGATTTTTATTCTGCTAAAAAATTTCAACTAAGATTTTCAGAAAAATAGAAGTTTAATTTTTTCTTAACCTCTACTGGTAAGATAGGAAGTTTACTTCTTGGAATAAGAAAGGTTGAGAGGTTAAAAATATCTGTATAAACACGATTATTATCGGCAGCTCTTTTTAAATACATGTGACCAGAACTTCCTCCTGTTCCAATCTTTGTTCCAAGCAATCGATGGGCCATCAAGGCATGTCTGTATCTCCAAGTAGTAAAACCTTGGTCGATATCCATGAGTAGTTGAAGCAATTTATAAGGCTGGGTGAGTATTGGCTCATCTCTATAAAGCAAAATAAATAAAGCATTTAGTGTGGCTTTTTGAGATAGCTTCCTCTGACCTTCTTTAATCATCTGATCATGAGAGTCGCTAGAGAGTAAACTTTGAAATGTATCTCTTGTTGAAACGAGGTTAGCTAACTGGGCCTTCATTTGTTGTTCGGGAAGTGTGGCACTATTGTTTTTAATAATATCCTGTTCCTGATCCATCATTTCAGTTACGACGGCTTCAAACTCTTTCCAAAAATCAAAATTGTTTTCTTGGGTGAATGGAACTCTCTCTAGCCATTTTTCTAAAAGTTGAAGTAGTGAAGGATCTTTTTCAACATTTTCTAATCTTTTTCTGTCGTCTTCATTTAATCTTCCGAGAAAATATTCGCGATCAACTGCGATCCGGTTTCCAGTACCAAGTCCCATTCTAATTTCAATTTCTCTAAACTGGGCCGATTGAAAACCAGAGGCCGGAACGAGAAGGTCTCTGAACTCAAGAAAATCCATTGGGGTCATTGTTTCCATGACATCAAGCTGCTCAAGTAAAATTCCCTGAATCTTGATAATTCGCTCTAGTCTTGAAACAACTGTTCCAAGTTCACTCTCTTCAACACTATTTTTATTGAATATTTGGACAACACTTCCAAAGTCATGAATGATTTGCTTGAACCAAAGTTCATAGACTTGGTGGACAATGATAAAAAGAGTCTCTTCGTGCTCTTCTTTTCCATAATCTTTACTTTTTGGAGATTGAGCGCCCAAGAGCTCATTTAGCTTAAGATAGTCACCGTAATATACTGGTTCGGGGATTCTTCCTTTCATCTCTGTCTCTCCATTGTATTTCAAAATTCGTTTGGATTATGTCTTCCTTGGGGGCTTAGTTCAAGCCAATCTTGATCATAAAATATAAAGGTTTTAATTGCGAAAAGAGGCCTCGCATTGTAAAAGTGCTCCATGTTAAATTCGATTTTAGAGATAATTTGATGATGCGCACAAAAACATTAGCACTATCCTCCATTCTCCTTACTTTCCTGCTCCTTATTTTAGGTGGGGTTGTACACAACACCCAATCGAGTTTGGCCTGTCCTGACTGGCCTTTATGTTACGGCCAATTTTTTCCAAACATGAAAGGTGGAGTTCTCATCGAGCATAGCCATAGGCTACTCGCTAGCTTGGTTGGATTTTTCACAATTCTACTTACACTTTCGACTTGGAAAAAATATAAAACAAATGACCAGTGGCAAGAGGTTTTTCACCTTTCCCTACTGTCTCTCATTATGGTTATTGCTCAAGGAGTTCTTGGCGGAATCACTGTTATTTATAGATTACCTACAATTGTTTCAACGACCCACTTAGCTTTATCTATGGTGTTCTTTTGTACCTTGGTCTTATTGCACCATAAGTTAGGAATTCTCGAATCTGATAATAAAGCTATTAAGGATGAACTTAAAGAGAAGTTCTCTAAGGCGTGGAAGCCAGTTTATAGACACGGAATACTAGTTTCAGGAATTCTCATTTATTTCCAAATGGTCCTCGGTGCTTTTATGAGGCATTCCGGTGCTGGAGCTTCTTGTGGATTAGGTCCAGAAGCTTGGGGATTATGTTTAGATATGGGAACTTGGCTTAAGACATGGTGGCCAAGCGCTGCTATTTCTCAATTGAATATGGTTCACCGCTACTTTGCAGTTTTTGTAACTCTTGTGACATTTATTTATTCAGCTAAAGTCCTTACATTTTTTGTGAAAAATAAATTTATGGACTCTAAGACCAAGAACCAATCAATATTTTGGGCGGTTGCTATTCCTGTGGCCGTTTTCTCTCAGGTTGCACTTGGTGTTGCTACAGTTGTTCTTAATATCTCAGTTATTCCAACGACAGCTCACTTAGGTTTAGCCGCATTTTGTTTGGCCGGTCTTTGGAAAGTTAATCTCCTTTTAGAAACCACAGAAGAGAGATATGGAAATAAAGTTTTTCATTCAATCTTTTCTGACTTTATGGAACTCACTAAGCCTAAACTTTCTGGTTTAGTGATGATGACCGCCGTTGTGGGCTTTTTATTGGCCCCAGGAGAATTAGATTTCTTTAAAGGAATTTTCTCTCTGGTCCTTATTGCTATGGTTGTCATGGGGGCCTGCGCTCTTAATTGTTATATCGAAAGAGATGTCGATGCTCTCATGGAGAGAACAAAAGATAGAAGTTTACCTGCTGGAAGACTAAACCCATTGGTGGCCTTAACCTTTGGAATTGTTCTTGTCGGCGGCGCCATAACATTAATGGTTTTTCTGGTTAATCCACTTACCGCTATCCTTTCGGCCATCGCTACTATTCTTTACCTTTGGGCCTATACGCCAATGAAACAAAAATCAGCTTTTGCTGTTGTGATTGGTGCAATTCCAGGTGCTATCCCTCCAATGCTTGGATGGACGACTGTGACAGGCTCTATCGACATCAATGCGGTTGGTCTGTTTTTAATTCTTTTCATCTGGCAGGTACCTCACTTTATGGCGATCTCAATCTTTAATGCTAAGGATTACGACGCGGCCAATATTAAAGTTTATCCAAATGAAATAACAACTCCTACTACATGGAAGGCCATCTTTGTTTTAACTCTTGTGATGATTGGCTCAAGTGTTGCTCCTTATGCATGGAGTGGAGTAAGTAAGGCCTACTTTTTTATTGCTCTTTTACTTTCTGTTCCTATGACGCTTCTCGCCTTAGCGGGAATTAAATTCCAAACAAATATTATGCAAACTGAACTTTGGGCCAGGCGTTATTTCTGGGGAACTATTCTTTATTTACCATTGCTGCTTGGTGCAATGATTTTTCTAAAATAGAAAATTTCCTTCTATACAGCATAGTAAAGTCATGTATTTACTTGTATAATCCTACTGTCTAATAAAATTTTAATACTGAATGACTTCATTAGTTTTTTTAATGATGGAAGGTTTTATGAACTTAATCTCTCTTTTTTTTGAAAGCTTAATCATGGTTGGAAGTGGTCAAAGGACTGGTCATAGTGACATGTCTTTTTGGCAAAGAATTCAACCGCCAGAAGATATCTCTGAACATGGTCACTTAATTGAATGGTTGTTTAATTACACGACTGTATTAAATATCTTTTTCTTTGCACTTGTGTGCGCAGGCCTCTTTGGTTTTTCTTATTTTTATTCAGCCAAAAGAAATACAAAGCCTTATTACACTTATGGAAATAAAAAATCTCATATTCTAGTTGCGACAGCAATTGGTCTTTCTGTTTTCCTTGCTATCGATATGAACATTACAAGAATGTCGAACAATGATTACGTTGACGTTTTCACGAACTGGCCAGACGAAGAGAAAGAAGATGTTTTTAGAGTACAGGTAATGGCTCAACAATGGGCCTGGAACTTTCGTTATGCTGGTAAGGACGGTGTCTTCAATTCTGAAGATGATGTTGTTGTTCTTAACGAACTTCGAGTTCCAGCAGGTAAAAAAATAGTAGTTCAAATGATTGCTAAGGATGTCATCCACTCTCTTTATCTTCCGAATGCAAGAAGGAAAGTTGATGCTATCCCTGGTCGTATTACAAGAATCTGGTTCATATTAAACAAGCCAGGTCTTTACGATATTGCTTGTGCAGAAATGTGTGGAACATACCACTACAGAATGCAAGCTAAGCTTACTGTTTATGAACAATCTGAATTCAATGAATGGATGGCAGAAGCAGAAACTAAAGCGATTGAAGAAAACGATCCAGAGAATCTTGAGCGTTACTGGGGTTGGACTTGGCAAAAGACAACTCGTAAAGAAATAAGTATGAAATAATTTTTCGGAGATATAAATGGCTTTTTACGAACAGCACATTCACCCAAAACCAACAACCTTTATCAGTAAGTATATTTTTTCTTTTGATCACAAGGTTATTGGTAAACAGTTTCTTTGGTATGGAATTCTAGGACTTGGTCTTGGTGGAATCATGGCATTGATGATTAGATGGGCATTGGCCTTCCCTGGGGAAGCCTTTCCATTAATCGGTCAGTTCATGTTCCCTGAAACTGGTGGAGTTATTCCTCCTGATACGTACGCTATGCTTTTTACAATGCATGGAACGATCATGATTTTTTATGCCATCACACCAATTTTGATTGGGGCATTTGGTAACTTTTGTATTCCGCTGATGATTGGCGCTAGGGATATGGCGTTTCCGCTGATGAACATGTTGTCATTTCACCTTGCGGTACTTTCAGCTGCTTTATTAGTTATCTCTTTATTTGTACCGCTTGGAGCCGCTGCTAGTGGTTGGACAGCATATCCAACTCTTTCAACTTTGATTGGTTCTCCTGGAACGGGACAAACCTTTTGGGCCGTAGCAATTTTTGTTCTTGGTATTTCTTCAACGATGGGTGCCATTAACTATATTACAACAGTGATTACTCTAAGAGCTCCTGGAATGGGTTACTTTGATATGCCATTAACTGTTTGGGGACTTTGGTTGACTGCGATTTTAAATGCAATCTTCCTTCCTGTTCTTGGTGCAGGTGGACTACTTCTTGTTTTCGATAGAGTTTTTGGAACTCAGTTTTTCTTAGCTGGCGCAGCTGCTACAAGTGGAACTGGAGACCCTGTTTTATTTCAACACGTCTTTTGGATTTTCGGTCACCCTGAAGTTTATATTCTTATTCTTCCAGCATGGGGAATGGTTTCTGATATCTTAAGTTTCTTTTCTAGAAAGCCAGCATTTGGTGCAAAAGCTACTGCTCTTTCTATGACTTCGATTACGATTCTTTCAACATTGGTTTATGGTCACCATATGTATACGACTCAATTGAGTCCTCTACTTACTCAAACATTTATGACCTTGACGATGACGATTTCAATTCCTTCTGCGATCTTCTTTGCCAACTGGCTTGGAACTTTATGGAAAGGATCTATTCGTTTCGATACACCAATGCTTTTCTCTTTAGGAGTTGTATTTGTTTTTGGTCTGGGCGGCTTAACTGGTCTATATCTTGGAACAGTTACAACTGACCTTTACCTCCACGACACATACTTTGTTGTAGGTCACTTCCATTACACAATGGCAGCTTCTGTTCTCTTTGGATCATTTGCCGCAATCTATTTTTGGATGCCTAAAATGTTTGGGAAAATGCTAAACGAAACTTGGGGAAAGATTCACTTTTGGCTAACAATGCTTGGACTTAATGGAGTTTTCTTTGGAATGCTTTTCATTGGTTACGCAGGGATGCACAGAAGATTATATGACCCATTTGTTTACGAATTTCTTCAGCATTTAGTTCCAATTAATACGTTTATTACTTGGTCAGCAATCCTTATGGGATTAACTCAGATTATTTTTGTTGTGAACTTTGTTCATGCCGTTTTCTGGGGAAAAGACGAAACAGATCCAAACCCATGGAAAGTTGGAACATTAGAATGGACTATTCCTTCTCCTGCTCCAAACTACAACTTTGATAAAATCCCAGTTGTTAAATGTGGACCTCACGAACTTGGAAATCCAAACCTGACAACAGGTAGAGACTTTCAGTATCAGACTGAGGAGTTGGTGGAAGCATAATGAGTAGAGTTGCAACACTAGATTCAGCAGAACTTGAAGGAAGAAGACTAGCGTCTAGCATTGCTATGACGGTCGTTCTTGTTTCTTTTTCTATGCTGTTTGCCTCTCTTTTTCTTGGCTACGCTTACTACCGAATAACATCACCTGTTTGGCCGCCGATGGGAATGAGCAAGGTTGATTTGTATTTTCCAACTTTGAGTACATTTGCCATTCTTTTAAGCTCTCTTAGCTTTGTTATTTTCAAAACAAAATATCTTGGCGGTGGTTCTGCTAAAAAAACTCTTCCTTGGTTAGGGCTTACTATCTTTCTAGGTTTAGGGTTCATGTTTACCCAATTTAGTTTGTGGGCAGATCTTTCAGGAAAAGGTTTTTATGCCAGTAGTGGTGTTTTTCAATCGTTGGTTTATGCCTTCACTTGGATTCATGCTGCTCACATTGTAATGGCCATCTTGGCTTTGGTTTGGCTTGTGCCAACTACACTTAAGAATGAATGTACGATAACTGAAGAAAATAAAGTAAATAACATTGGAAAGTTTTGGCACTTTCTCGGTGTTATTTGGTTACTTATGTATTTTATTATTTTTGTAATATGAGGATTAAAATGAGAGTTCACCTTTCTATTTTGTCATTATTTTTATTTGTTTCCTGTAGTAAAAAAACATTTGTTGAAGACAAAGTTTTTGCTGGAGGTATTCATGTTTCTGCAGGGAAACTGAATGCTGGAGAACAAATTTATAAAGAATACTGTATGGCCTGTCACGGAGTTAAGGGTGATGGTAAAGGTCCTGCACATAAAGGTATGAAAGTACCACCTAGGGATTTTACTCTTGGTATTTATAAGTTTGGTCAAGTTCCTTCAGGTGACCTTCCTCACGATAGACATTTCTACGATCTGCTAACTCATGGATTGAATGGAACAGCGATGCTTCCATGGGATCTTACTGAAGGGCAAATGGATGCTGTCGTTCAATACATCAAAACTTTTGCTCCTAAAGTTTGGGAAGGAAAAGATAAAGAACTTGGTGAAGAAATCATTGCAACTAAAGATCCATTTGGAGAGGCCCATAAATCAGCGGCCATTCAAAAAGGTAAAGAAGTTTACCATGCTGTTGCTAACTGTCAGTCTTGTCACAGAGCCTATGTTTCTCTTGAAGAGTACTCAAGCATCAACAAGAAAGTTAATAACGAAGCTATCGATGAGCTTGATGAAGACTTTTATCAGACAAAGCAGCAAGAAACAGAATATGGTTATATGAATGTCCCACCAGATTTTACTTGGCATAGAATTCGTTCAGCAAAAACTGTAGAGCATCTTTATATCAGACTTTCTGCCGGAGTTGGCGGAACTGCCATGCCAGCATGGAAAGATACGATCACTGACGAAGAAATCTGGGCCGTCTCATACTATGTGAAGTCATTAATGGAGTTAAGAGATACGCCAGAAAGAAAACGTCTTATGAGTAGGTTAAAGTAATAAAGGAATTCGATAAAAGTAATATGGAAACAACTGCAACCCTAGGCTACATTCGTAAAGAAACACTTCCACAGAGAATGGTTCGAAGTAAGACCTTTTGGGTTGTTATGCTTGGTTTTCTTTTTTCTTACCCTTTGTATCGATCTTATTATCGAGTTCTTCCACCAGAACTTCCGATCCAATTTAATCTTCCATCATATGAACTTACTAATGAATTCGGAAAAGGTTTTGGATCAAGAGACCTTGATGGAAAGGTTTATTTAGTTACTTTTACAAAAAGCACTTGTGATGATTTTTGTATGAAAAATATGGGTTATCTTCAGAAGATTCAACAGAGAATGAAAGGTGTTAAGAAAGAGTCATCTCTTGTTACTATTTCTCTAGACTCTAAAGTTGATACGCCAGAAGTCTTGCATAAGTTTGCTCGCTCTCTTGATTCCAATCCATTCTTTTGGAATTTTTTAACATCTAAAGAAAGTAATAAAGTTTCAAAATTATTATCTGACGGTTTTAGAATCAAAGCTGTTGACGATACATATATGGAAAAGCTTTTTCTAGTTGATAGAAGAAATCGAGTTCGTGGATTATATAAGTTAGATAAATTAACGATTAATAAATTAATGATAGATATTGGTCTCTTAATAAATAGAGACGAATTATACAAATAGGAGATTTTGTCATGTCTGGAGATACTCACCACAGTCACGTCAAGGAATACCTTATTATCTTTGTTGTTCTTGCTGTTTTAACAGTACTTGAACTGATGATTCCTGAGTTAAGTGTAGCTTATTCGATAAAAGCTTCTTCGCTTGTATTGCTTGCGATAGCAAAAGCTGTCGTTGTAGCTCAGTACTATATGCACTTAAAAGAAGAAACAAAGTGGTTAAAGTATATTGCGATCATTCCTGTTTCAGCAGCAGTATATGCAGCAGTAGTAATTTTAGAATCAATGTATAGATAAGATCTAAGAGAGTAGAGATATGAACGAAAAAACGAATTCAAAAACTTCGACGGTATTACAAAAAGCTGAAGGCAAGCCGCCAGAAAAAGACCAACCAACATTCCCGACTTGGGGAATACTTGTTGGTCTCGTTATTGCTTTTATTATTTTAAAGAGTTTCGTTTATATTAAAGATGATAAAAGACACGGAAAGTAACTCTCTACTCCAGGGAGAGAGAGAGCATCTTATCTCCCTGTTGAACCTTTTCCAGAATTTCTAGTCCCTCAACCACTTGACCAAATACAGTATAACTTCCATCTAGATGTGGCAGATTTGTCAGAGCAATATAGAATTGTGAATCGGCACTATCTTTACTCTGTGATCTGGCCATCGCTACAGTTCCTTTAATATGTTGAATATCGTTGAATTCCGCTTTTAACTTTTGGCCACTCCCTCCGGTGCCTGTGGCTGTTGGGTCTCCGCCTTGAATAACAAAGTTTGGCACCACGCGATGAAATGAGATCCCATCATAAAAACCAGACTTAATGAGTTCTGATATTCTTGTCACAGTATTCGGGGCCTTGTTTGGATAGAACTTAAAGACTATGTTTCCATGAACCGTCTTTAGTATCGCTTTGGACTTCGATAGACCTGAGGAGTCTACTGTCATTGACTCTGTTACAGCTCCCTTTACCCCTTGACCCGGAGCGTTTGAAGTTTCATTCTGCTTATTACAAGAACTTATACCTAGAAGGCTGGTGAATATAAGCGAAATGAGTAGCGTGAATTTAAGATTTTTCATTTAGTTTTTCTCTCTTTTTTATTGAAATTAAATTATAAAAATTGGTTAATTTCCTCAGTGAAAAATTATATATCGATCATAAAAAAAAACGCAAAGTTTTTATAAATTCATTGTTGACATGAAGACATAAATCCCTTAATTTTGCCCTCACCTTAAGAAAAGTGATTCCTAACTCTTGAACATTGTTTGGGGGTGTAGCTCAGTTGGGAGAGCGCCTGCTTTGCACGCAGGAGGTCGCTGGTTCGATCCCAGTCATCTCCACCAACTCACTGAATGAGTTAATGATCACTTTGCTCTTTGAAAATCGAATAAGTAAAAAAATCAATTGCCATTCTTGGTAATTGGTTAAGATGAGAAGAGATTCGAGTGTACATTAATTTGTACTAATTAAACTTGAAAAAGTCAGTCGTAACTAATCTAGCATAGTTGATAAATTGTAGAAGCGAATGCGGAACGTATGTTGATG
>JAGSHI010000100.1 GCA_023954635.1 Bacteriovoracaceae bacterium | reverse complement strand
TTTTGAAGGCTAAGCATCATTAAAAATCACCATATTAACTTTAAAAAATTACCACTGATTTCGACGATTATGTGTATAATATTAAATAGATATTAAGGCGTGCGCCTTTTACCAATCGGGAGAAATCATGGGTAAGATCGACATCCAAAAATTTATGGAAGAAAACTACAAAGTTGAAGACTTTAGACATCTTCATTGGGAAGGTTCACTTCAAGAATATATTGACCTAATTGCTGACGATAGGAGAATTGCTCGTAATTCCTTTCAACGTGTTTTCGATATGATCATGTCTTTTGGGACAAGCAACTATATAGAATATAAAAAAGAAATAACGAGATACCACTTCTTTGATGATCCAATTAACAATGGAAAGGATGCTGTTTTTGGAATTGATGTTCACTTAATGAAATTAGTGAACTTCTTTAAATCAGCTGCTCAAGGTTATGGGACAGAGAAAAGAGTTCTTCTCCTTCACGGTCCAGTTGGTTCAGCTAAGTCTTCAATCGCAAGACTTTTGAAGAAAGGACTTGAACATTATTCAAAAACTGATGAAGGTGCCATGTACACATTCGAGTGGTACGACTCAGAGGAAAGTGAAATCTTAGGAGGCCAGAAGTTATTTCCTTCTCCTATGCATGAAGACCCATTGAAACTTCTTCCGATTGAAGTAAGAAAAGATTTTCTAACTTCAATGAACAAAGGTCGAGAAGAAGGTGAATATAAAATCAATATTAAGGGTGAAGTAAATCCTGCCGACCGATATATCCTCAATGCTTATTTGAAGAAATGTGATGGTAATTGGAATCGTGTTATGGAGCATGTAAGAGTGAAGAGACTTTTACTCTCTGAAAAAGATAGAGTTGGAATTGGAACTTTTCAGCCTAAAGATGAGAAAAACCAAGACTCGACAGAACTTACTGGTGATATCAACTTTAGAAAAATTGCCATTTATGGTTCAGACTCTGATCCTAGAGCATTTAATTTTGACGGTGAATTTAATATTGCCAACAGAGGAATTGTCGAGTTTATCGAAATGCTTAAGTTAGATGTTGCCTTCTTGTATGACCTACTTGGAGCATCTCAAGAGCAAAGTATTAAACCTAAAAAGTTCAGCCAGACAGATATTGATGAAGTCATTCTTGGACATACCAATGAACCAGAATTTCGGAAGCTTCAGAGCAATGAGTTTATGGAAGCTCTTAGAGATAGAACTGTAAAAATCGATATTCCATATATCACAAGACAAGACAAAGAGGTGATGATTTATAACAGAGATTTCAACGCCGAGAAAATTCCTCATGTTCATATTGCTCCTCATACTTTAGAAATGGCATCGATGTGGGCTGTTCTTACCAGACTTGAAGAACCTAAAAAATCAGACCTAACTAGAATCCAAAAGTTAAAGCTTTATAATGGAAAAACTTTACCTGGATATAATGAAGATAATGTAAAAGAACTTAGAAAGGAATCAGTCCGTGAAGGACTTGAAGGGATCTCTCCTCGTTATATTCAAGATAAACTTTCAAATTCTTTAGTTAAAAATGGTCATACTGGATGTTTAAATCCTTTCATGGTTTTTAATGAACTTGAGTCAGGCCTTAAACACCATAGTCTTGTTAACGGACAAGACCAAATGGAAGGTTTTAAAGAAATGTTGGCCATGACTAGGCAAGAATATGAGGATATTGTTAAAAATGATGTTCAAAAAGCGATTAGTTTAGATGAAAGCGCAATTCAAACACTCTGTGCAAACTATATTGATCACGTTAAAGCCTACACACAAAAAGAAAAAATCCGTAATAAGTATACCAATAGATTAGAAGATGCTGATGAAAGGTTCATGAGATCAATTGAAGAGAAAATTGATATCCCAGAATCAAGAAAAGATGATTTTAGAAGAGAAATTATGAATTATATCGGTGCTCTTGCTATCGAAGGTAAACAATTCGATTACAAAATGAATGAAAGATTACATAGGGCCCTTGAATTAAAGCTTTTCGAAGATCAAAAAGATCAAATTAAGTTAACAACAATAATTAGCAAAGTTGTCGATAAAGAAACTCAAGAGAAGATCGATATCATTAAATCCAGATTGATTAAAAACTATGGATATTGTGAACATTGTGCAACTGATGCACTGAATTATGTTGCATCTATTTTTGCTAAAGGTGACTCTGCAAAGTCGTGATAACTAAGTTTTGAGGAGCGTCAGTGGACCATCCGATTAAGAGAGATCATTCTAGGTTTAGAAAAATTGTCAAAGGACGAATCCGAGACAATTTAAGAAAATATGTTTCTGCAGGTGAAATGCCTGTACCTAAAGGTGATGGAACATTCAAAATCCCAATGCCTTCAATCGATATCCCAAGATTTAAGTTTGGAGACCGCCAACAAGGTGGGCAAGGTCAAGGTGATGGACAGCCTGGAGACCCTGTTGATGGTCAACAAGGTGAAGGTGGAGAACCTGGTCAGGGTGAAGCCGGTGAAGGTGAGGGTAATAAGGAATTAGAAGTCGATCTTTCTTTAGATGAACTAGCATCGATACTAGGGGAAGAGTTAGAACTCCCAAATATTGAGCCTAAGGGAAAGAAAACTTTAGAATCAACAACTGATAAATACTCAAGTATCGGTACAGTAGGGCCTGATGCTCTAAAACATTATAAGAGATCTTATAAAGAAGCATTAAAGAGACAAATCGCTCTAGGAACTTACGACCCTAATAATCCTACAATCATTCCAGTTAAGGCCGATATGAGATATCGCTCTTCTAATACAGTCGTTGAGTTTGAAAACTCTGCAGTTGTTATTTATATGATGGATGTATCTGGATCTATGGGTGACGAGCAAAAAGAAATTGTGAGAACAGAATCTTTCTGGATTAACTTATGGCTCAAGAGCCAATATAAAGACATTGAGATTAGATATATTATTCATGATGCCACTGCAAAAGAAGTTGATGAGACGACATTTTTTCGAACAAGAGAAAGTGGTGGAACACTTATAAGCTCTGCCTTCAAATTGTGTAGAGACATCATTAACAGTGATTATAATTCATCTGAGTGGAATATTTATCCATTTCATTTTTCTGACGGGGATAACTGGTCAACGGATGATACTAAACTTTGTCTTGATATCTTAGATAATGAAATCATCCCTCAAAGTAATGTTTTTTGTTACGGGCAGGTTGAGTCTCGTTATGGATCGGGACAGTTTTATAAAGATTTAAATTCAAAATATGGTGAAAAGTCTGATGAGGTTATTCTTTCAAAAATAAAAAACAAAGATGCCATCCTTGATTCCATCAAAGATTTTTTAGGGAAGGGGAAATAAATGAGAAGTTTTGATCTTCTGCGCTCCAAACCTATTTCAGGCGAGCTTTTAAAACTAAAAGAAGAAATTCATCAATACGCCATAGACTATGGCCTTGATTTCTACCCAGTTGTATTCGAAGTGGTAGATTACGATACTATCAATATCTTAGCCGCTCAGGGTGGTTTTCCAAGTCGATATCCACATTGGCGTTTTGGAATGGAGTATGACCAACTCTCTAAAGGGTATCGGTATGGTCTCCAGAAGATTTATGAAATGGTTATTAATACCAATCCTTGTTATGCCTATTTGTTAAAGGCCAATCATTTAGTTGATCAAAAAATTGTTATGTCTCATGTTTATGGTCACGCAGACTTTTTTAAACACAACGCCTGGTTTAGAAATACTGATCGAAATATGATGGATGTGATGGCCAATCATGGCACTAAGATTAGACGTTACATGGAAAAGTATGGGCAAGACAAAGTCGAAGAGTTTATAGATAAAGTCTTATCTTTAGAAAACTTAATGGATGCTAATGTCTTGTTTGAGACCAGTGAAATTAAAAGAAAACGTGAAGAAAAACTTGTTGCTTTGGAAGAAGAAGTTGCTGGGCAGACTGACGATAGATCTCAAGCACTAAAAAGTTTTATGCGTGCTAAAAAGAGAAATGATGTAGATCCAAGCTTACCTCCTTCTCCCGATGAAGAAAATTTCGACCAAATGGCCCCTCATGAGGATATCGGAAGTAGAGATATTATGCGTTACCTTCTTGAGTATGCTCCTTTAAAGGAGTGGGAAGCTGATATTTTGGGCTGTCTTCGAGATGAGGCGTATTACTTTCTTCCTCAGAGAGTAACTAAAATTATGAATGAAGGGTGGGCAAGTTATTGGCACTCAAAAATAATGACAAAGAAGGCCCTCAGAAGCTCTGAGATAATTGATTTTGCTGACAAACACGCAGGCGTTATGGCCATGAGTAAGCAAAATATAAATCCATATAAAATTGGAATTGAGCTCATGCGAGATATTGAATATCGTTGGAACTCAGGAAGATTTGGAAAAGAATATGTCGATTGTAATGATATGGTTGAAAAATCACACTGGGATTTAGATAGTGGGCTAGGAAGAGAGAAGATCTTCGAAGTTAGACGTACACATAATGATATTACTTTTATTGATGAGTTTTTCACTGAAGAATTTTGCAATAGAATGCAGCTATTTACTTATAAATATAATCCTAGAACTGGGCGAAATGAAATTGAAAGTAGAGACTTTCTTACAATTAAACAGAAACTTCTAAGCTCTCTAACTAATTTTGGTCAGCCTTTGATTGAGGTTGAATCTGGTAATTATGCTAATAGAGGAGAGTTGCTATTAAGGCACACTCATCAAGGTGTAGACCTTGATTTAGCTTATGCTGCTGACACTATGAAAAATATCTATGCTATCTGGAAGAGACCTGTAAATATGGCCACCAAACAAGACGGTAATGAAATAGTTTATTGTTTTAATGGTAAAGAAATGAAGCCTGTTTAAATAACTCCAGTACTACCCGGCATTACCTTACAAATTGACCTAAAAGCAATTCTCTAGGACAATTAAACTTGTAATATTACAAGGAATGATCATTGATTTTGCTTATGGCCAAATATCTCCAAATGCTTTTTATATTCTGTTCGTTCTCATATTCCTTACCAGGTCTCTCGAAATCTTTTATTGCTACTGTAACCCAAGTTAGAGGCAAAGTTTCAAAATTAGTTCAAGGTCAAATGAGTGCACGCAAAGTAAATGTAGGAGATAAATTATTCAAAGAGACTTCACTTGTAACGAAAGATAAAAGTTTTGTTCAAGTCGTTTTTAAGGATAAGTCTATTCTTTCGCTTGGACCTAATGGAAAATTAATTTTAAATAAAATGAAAGTAAATAAACCTGGTCTTGTAACTCTACTTAAGGGCAATTTAAGAACCAAGATTGAAAAAAATAGTGCAATTAAAAAACACAAAAATAAGTTTTACGTGAGAACTCGATCTGCCGCTATGGGTGTAAGAGGAACAGAATTCCAAACACTTTATAATCCTTCAAATAAAATTACTTCATTGCTCACTTATAATGGTGAAGTTGCAATGGCCAAATATGACCCAAACACTCCTCTTGATACACTCCAAACGAGAAGAGTTAGAAGAGAAGTCATAAGGCGTGGTAGAAAAGTTGAAGTAAGAGATATTGTTCTTAAAGGGAAGTCTGGACCACGTAACATGGAAGAACATGTAAAAAGTGCTCTTAATGGAAAAGAGGCCGTTGTTGTAAAACGTGGACAATATAGTGGTGTAGTACATTCACTTGGTCGCACCTCATTGCCAGTTAAAATTAACCCTGTTCAATACCGGGCACTTTATCAAAATAGGGAATTTAAAGATAAATTTCTAAAGAAGGAGTTATTTGTATCTTCTGGTTCATCTATCACAAAGGATAAAAATCCAATCGTGATGGCCCCACAAGATGCACCTGAAGAAGGATTTTTTGACCCTAAAACAGGTGAGTTTGCTCCTAAGTCTGGTGGTTTAGTAGATTTTTCAACAGCTCTTTATATCCCACCAGGAGAGGCCGCAGAATACCATGGTAAAACGGGAACATTTATTCCTTCAAAGGTCGGTAATTTTGATGCCGAAACTGGTCAATACATTCCACCTAAAGGTTTAGTATTAGACAGTAAAAAAGGCTTTATCATTTCTGATAGAAAAGTTCGTGGAGAAAAAAAACAAATTCTTTTAGCGATGAGGAGTGATCTCAATAAAGTTATAGCCCAAGATATTATCCTTACTGACCCAAAAAAAGATAAGAAAAATGCATTAGTTAGTGCGAGAGTTTTAAGTAACCGTGAAAGGTTTACTAAAAATCTAGTGGCCATAACATTAAGACCATATGCTGAAACGATAGATTATACTGCCGACAGTGTAAATGGTGCTTTCTCGTTAGAATCTAGTGGAGGAAAAGCATTAAGTATAGATTGGGAGCATAACAGTACAAATCGTATTCAGCTGACAACTGGCTTTATTGCAAAAATGATTGATTATAAAGATGATCCAGATATGACTTCAAATAACCTCGAGTTTCCTTCAGATAATTTGTTCAGTTTTTCAGGAGGACTTAAATATTATTTAAGTTCACGATTAAACCTGAAGAGTAAGATAACTTTTGATCAAGGTCACTATGTTAACTTTAGAAAAGTAAATACGGTGACGACTCCTCAACTCTCTCGAGTCACTTTAACAAAAATGCATTTTGGTTTTGATTTAGAAGCAATTCGAGCTAAGTCTGGAAAGTTTAGCCTCGACCTAGGAGTTGAGGGGATATCTAATATGCAAAAAGATTATGGAAACCTTAGCTTCAGTAGAGGTTTTGGTTATCTTTTAGATATTTCCATGAAGTACTGGGCCGAATCATACTGGTGGATGAAAGCTGGGTTTGTTATGGAAAGTATGTCTCATGACTTAGAAGGTGAAGCTTATACGGCCTCACATCAAGTTAGTTCTTCTGGATTCTTGTTAAGTACTGGATATGCATTTTAATCTGTTCCAACTTTAATGAGCTGGCTATCAAGCTCTTCAATATCTTTTTGATCAATATAAATGTTTTCCTGCAAAGGTTCAGGTGGTGAGTAAATTTTTAAACTGTTCATATCGAGAGATTGGTCACCAAGAATTTTTTCGTCTCTATCTACTGTTTTTCCAATGTTTTCCCAAATAATTTGTTGATGTTGAAGCCAACAATTTAGTCCATCATATCTACGACAGGAATTTTTACTTGTTAAGAATAGTGTTCTTGGATCATGGTTTCTTAGGGCAACATAGCTTCTCATAATATCGACTTCTAACGGTGGTTGGCCCTGATATTCGGCATCTAAGATCCTAAGTTTTCGATTTGCTAAACTGTAGTTTTCCATTCGAATGTGAAATGCTGATTCAAGAGCATCTTTCTTTTGAGGGTCAATTGTCTCAGTTACTAATCTTCCAATGAGTTCTAGACCATCCCTCCATTGCTCCAATATCCACGCCAAAGGAATTGCCCTTTCAAGAGCATTTAGACTATTGGCCTTCTTGTTTAAAGCTAATTTAAAGTGGCCAAAAGCAAGCTCGTATTTCTTTTCTTTTAAATTTATATTGCCTCTTATGTTTTCAGCATTTGTTGTTTCTATGTCTTCGACAAAGTCTTTTGCCTTAGCAAATTCACCTTTTCTATAATGATAAAAACCAATTAATTCACGTGTTCTTTTTGACTTGTAGACAGAGGAGGGGATACCTGTAATATGTTTTTCTATTAGGTCTTCTCTATTCATATAAAGACCAGTTTTTAACCAAATTCTAACTAACTGTGAGTCGCTAACAATATATTGTATATCAGAATTGTTCATACCCTTTATGTCTTTGAACTTTCCAGTTTTAAGTTTGTTCAAATTATCAAGCCAGTATTGTTCGTTATTACTGTAGTTCCGAGTTATCAATGAACAATAATTTAATTCTTGCTCAACAGACTTGGTATACTTACCAGTCATTTTTGATAAAACTTTTAATAAACAAACTTCTTTAAAATTCTCTACATAACGAAATTTAGGTTTCTCAAGAATCTTAAGAGTTTTTTCATAATCGCCTTCGATGAAAGCAATCCAGGCCTTGTATCGATCAGTTACTAAAAGTAGAGAACTTTCATTTGTGTTTATTTTATTTAAAAAGTATTTCGCCCATTCCGTATCTCCATTTACTAAAAACTTTTTGGCCAGAATGAGGTTCTCCATTTCATTTGTTTTTCTATCGAGCAAAGACTTTTGGTTTATTTCTTCGATTTGATTTCGACTGTAGTTTGACCAGTCTTCATTGGAGTTAGCTGCGAACCCTAGCGGCAAAAAGCCGACTAATATGTACAGGTAAAAGAGTCGATAAACACTTGAGTTCATGTAAAGATGATCGGACTTTCAACCGATTAACTTAATGGATTACTTAATCATGGAAGAAAGTGAACAAAAGATGAAATCGAAGATTTTATTTTCAGCAATTTTAATTTACCTACTTACAGGTTCAATCTGTTACGGATTAGTGCCCATAGAAAGTGTTATCTTAGGTAACTTTTCCAATTCATATAAAGACGAAATTAGCGATCCTCTCGATTATATTTTTAAGATGAGCACAGTTAACGATGAAGACAATTTGGCAGAATACAGAGAGTATGTGGCCCTCTACCGAGGCTTTTATGAAGAGGGTGTCTCCTTAGATAATAGGTGTAAAGAAAGACCTTCTGCGCTCTATGGGAAACCTAACGAAAAAGATCGGGTAACCAGAAGTATGATGGCCTCCTTACAATATGTTGGCCTTGATGTTCTTTCTAGGGCAATTCCTCAATATGCTAAATATTTTGAATTTTCAAAGGAGGAATATACTAACCTCGTTGAGAATTTAACGGGCAAGTGGTGCAGCCAAAACTTAACTATTATTAGCCTAAAAACACTGAAAGATAATTTTAAAGCAAAATTTGAATCAAAGAACTCATTCAAACTTCCAGAGTTTGGTGACAACCCACTTTTTCCTAAAAAACTAGCGACATTTGTTCCAGAAGATAAGGCGAAAGAAAGAGAGTTTAAACAAAGTATAGATTTGTTTAAAGCCTTTTGTTCTTGGGGTGGTGACATTCAAGACACAAGGTTAATGGTTCCACTACTTAGAAACCCTCAGGTAATGGCCTTTATAATACGTCAGATGTCTGGGTTAAAACTGACTTGGTCTAGAATTGATCAAGGCTTTCGATATGAAAAAGATGATTCTACTGTAAGAGTGCATTGCCGAAATCTTATCTGCCGTCGGTACAATCCAACTCGATTTAAAACGGAGATGCCACGTGCGGTTGGCTCGAAAGGCTTTCAAGATGATTTTCAAAGAATCTATTGCGAGAATATGAGGGACATAGATTTTGTCATGAAAGGACAAGTAAAAAAGGTTTTGAAAAATATAAAGAATTTAACTTTTGATGATCAAAATCTTCAAGTGGCCCAAATGATTTCACTGATTACAGGAGTACCTGATTTACTAGTGAGAAGTGAAAAGTATACTGATGCGAGAGTCTTACTAAGGTCAAGTGTTGATAGGATATGGAATACTTGGGCCGAAAAACAATCTGGAAAATTTGGAAAGGATTTATTGTTTGAAGAATCTCTAACTCTAGAGTTAGTAAATAAAGATTTGTTTTTTAATCGTTATCAAAAGAATTTTAAAGTCATCTTTGATGTTAATCTCGGAGAGTATGACAGAGTCAATCAAATGATAGGAAAAATATCTACAAGTTTTAATGTAAAGGTATCAAAAGGTTTTTTGAATTGGACAAGAAAGCAACTTCACTCAGATGAAGATGATTATCTTGAGCTTCGTGCAAAAGCGAAGAAAAGGTTTAAATCTTTAGTTACTGATTTTGTAGAAGAGGCCAGGTTTAAATTTTCAATCCCTCCTTGGAAAGGAGATATTGAAGAGCTCATCGTAAGAGAAGTCTTTTCACAGATTTTGAGAATTAGAGGAACTCTTTATGAAGTCGATGATAGAGGGATGGTGAATATTCCAATAGTTTTTAACTATGGGCCATTTGCCCTCAAATATATTCGCTATCAGCACAAAGTGAATAAAAATCAGGAAAAAATTAGAAAAACTTTGGAGTTTTTCCAGAATCAACGTGCAGCATCAGTTAAGAAGTAGATATCTCATTTCATAGAAAATAGAACAAATTTATGATAGTATCCGCCCGAAAGCGTGTGGAAGGAAATATGTCTTCAAAGAAGAAAAAGAAAAATTCAGATATTATCATTCCAACAATAGTTGAAGATGAGACTATAGATAATGATGAAGAAGAGACGAATGAGAAACCAGAAATCTCTGAAGATGACATTATTGAAATTTCATCAAACGATAAAGAAACTGATTTAGAATCTAAAGATAACTCACTATCTGAAGAAGAGCTTCTTCCTGCCAATATACTTAGTAAAGAACTTGCTCCATACAAGCCTAGTAAAGATCTAGACCCTTTTACTCATTATATTCGACAAATTAATCAATACGATCTTCTGTCGCCTGAACAAGAAAAAGCACTTACTAAGGCATTAGTAGAAACTGGTGATATCAAAGTAGCTAAAGAGCTTGTTGTTGCTAATTTACGACTAGTTGTAAAAATTGCGATGGAATATAGATATGCTTACAGTAATATTATGGATTTAATCCAAGAGGGAAATATTGGTTTAATGAAGGCGGTTTCAAAATATAACCCTGAAAAAGGGGCCAAGCTTTCTTACTACGCCAGCTGGTGGATCAAGTCTTATATCTTAAAGTTCATCCTAGACAATTTTAGACTCGTCAAAATTGGTACTACAAACGAGCAGAAAAAACTTTTCTACAATTTAGTAAAAGAGAAAAATCGTCTAGAGGGGATGGGGATCGTTCCCGATTCTAAATTGATTTCAGAGAACTTAGGTGTTTCAGAAAAATCTGTGAAGCTTATGGATAAGAGACTTGGAGAGAGAGGTGGTGAAGTCAGTATCGACAAACCGATTAACTCTCAGTCTGACTCTCGCGCGACGCTGGGCGACATTATTTCGGATCAAAACTCAGTTGGAATCGAAGAGGAAATTGCCCAAAAACAAGGTTTAGAGATCCTTCAAGAGAACCTTAAAGACTTTGTAGATGGACTTAAGGAAAGAGACCAGGAAATCTTTAAAAAACGGCTACTTAGTGAGATACCACCTTCTCTTCAAAGTATTGCCGATGAATACGGTGTGTCAAGAGAGAGAATTAGGCAAATTGAAGAGCGTTTGCTTAAGAATCTAAAGGTTTACATGTCGGATTTTATTCGCTAAATTCCCGAAAATAGATTTATACCCTCTATCTAGGTTTCGAAATTGCTTTCGTTACTTGGTCTAGGGACAGGAGAAAAAATGATTACAGCTCAAGAAACAAAAGACTTGGTAGCGAAATTTGGTAAAGGACCTAATGATACAGGGACTACTCAAGTTCAAATCGCTATCTTAACGACAAGAATTAACAATCTTAAAGAACATTTTGGGAAACACATCCAT
>JAGSHI010000207.1 GCA_023954635.1 Bacteriovoracaceae bacterium | reverse complement strand
TTCGTCTTGCCCATCAATATTTGATACTCGTTTTATCTTGCTAATTTTGTTTAAAATTTTTCTCATAGGAAAAGAGACTTGAAGAGAGGCCCAAAGGGAGATGAGCGAAGTAAATATAAGAACAGGGAACAGGAAAAGAATTATTGAGTGGTCTAGAGCACCCATGGCCTTTTTTAATCTTGAAAGAGATACAGCTTGAATTATGTAATAATTTAAAATTTCTCTTTGTGGGCCGAGAATACTAATTTTACTCGCACCAAATAGCATTTCAGAGGCATGGCTTTTAGACAATCTTTTTGAAAAACCGTATTGAGTATTTAAGGCCTGTTGAATTTCAATATTTTGAAGCTGGTTTTTCATCTTTGAGATATCTTGATAATTATCACAAAGGGGGGCACCTTTATCGTCTATAACAGTAAAACGAGTTTTGGTATTAACTTGTAATGACTTACACCAATCTACTGGAGAAGTATTTTTACTGGCGAGACCAGTTTTAATCATTTCAAGACTATCACTAACTTGTTCATGAAGCTGATTTGTCATGTAAGTCTTGAGGTAATAACGAGACATATAAGCTGTGACAATAATAACAAATGAAGTAATGAAAATTTGCATGAGTGCAAGTTTTCTAAAGAAACGCCAAGGAAGACTATCTATGAATGTTTTAAGGGAACTATTGCTCATCCCGGAGAACCCGATATCCTACACCTCGAATTGTTTCAATAAGGTGAGAATATGACCCCAACTTTTTTCTGAGTCCAAAAATATGGGTGTCAATTGTTCGATCTGTTACATGAACTGGACCGTCTTGAATATATTCTACAAGTTGATTCCTGGTAAAAACTTTTCCAGGCTCTTTCATAAATGCACAAACTAGTTTGTATTCAGAAAGAGTTAGCTCTAGCTCTTTATCGAAAAGCCAAGTTTTACATTGATTAGTATCGATTGTTAGATCATTAATTTTCATGATGGACGAATCAGACTCTGACTCAGTATTTACTGTTATACTCTCGCCTCTTTTTAAAAGGTTTCGGACTCTTGCTATTAAGATATTCATATCAAAAGGTTTCGTTACATAATCATCTGCTCCAGAGTCTAATCCTTCAATAATTTGATCGGCCTCTGTCATGGCAGTAACCATTAAAATCGGGGTTACCTTTGTTTGTTTATACATTCTAAGAAACTTACAAATTTCTAAGCCTGAAGTTCCGGGTAACATTCTATCTAGAATGAATAGGTTGATTGGAGTTGGGTTTGCTCGATCAGCTAGGGGAGATTGAATAAGCTCAAGAGCTTCTGTTCCATTTTCGATCGCGGTGACAGTGTGTCCCTGAGTCTCTAGTTGAGCTTGGATTAACTCTCTAATGTCCTGTTCATCTTCTACAAGTAGAATATGGGCAGCCATGTCATTTCTCCTGTCTAAAATAGACGACTAATAAAGACTGTTCTTAAACTAATGATTCTCAGTTTTTCTGCTATTTGTGAAGCATTTTACCCCAGTGGGCGTTTTGATTTTGTTAAGAAATCAGTACAATCCTGTTAGAATATTGTTCTAAATATTAAATTTATTGAAATCAAATGAAGGATTCAGGGATGAAACGACTTCTAAGTGTACTTTTACTCCTATTATTAACAAATTGTGGCCATAATCCTACTGGTAACGATTTGCGTCTAGCTCCTCTGTATCGAGGAGAAACCCGCTCAGAGCATGAGAGTATAGGTAAAAAATGGATGATCTCAACACAGGGTCGTTACTCAACTCAAGCTGGAAAGAGAATGTTCGAACTTGGGGGAAATGCAGTTGATGCCGCCGCCGCTATCTCCTTTACAATTTCTGTAGAGAGGCCTCAATCAACTGGAATTGGTGGAGGAGGTTTTATGTTAGTGAAAACTCCAGAGTCTAGAAAACCAATAGCATTTGATTTTAGAGAGAAGGCGCCACTAAAGGCCCACTCAAAAATGTATCTAGATAAAAAGGGAAATGAAATTCCGAGGAAATCTCTAGATGGAATTTTTGCAGTAGGAACGCCAGGCTTAGTTGCTGGAGTTATTAGGGCCCATGCTCGATATGGAAAGTTATCTCTATCTAAAGTTTTACAACCAGCAATCGATTTAGCGGAAAAAGGTTTTCCAGTTTATCCTGAACTTGCCAAAGCTCTTGAAGCGAAAGGAAAACTTCTTGGTAGTTTTCCAAGTTCAAAAAAGATTTTCTTTAAAGGAAATGATTTATTAAAAGAAGGAGAATTATTAGTTCAAAAAGACTTAGGTAAAACTCTCAGAGAAATTGCGACTAAAGGAAAGAAGGGCTTTTATGAAGGTTGGGTTTCTAAGGCGATTGTTGCTGAATCGAAGAGACATGGTGGAATGATCACTCAAAAAGATATGAACCGGTACAATGTCGTTTTACGAAACCCTGTACATGGTAAGTATAATGAATACGAAATTTTTAGTATGTCTCCTCCAAGTTCTGGAGGGATTCATGTTATTCAAATTTTGAATACAGTTGAAAATGATGGGTTAGGAAAATATGGAACTCATCACCCTAAGACAATTCATATGGTCTCAGCAGCTATGCAACAGGCCTTTGCTGATCGAGCAAGATATTTAGGAGATATGGACTTTGTGAAGGTTCCCATTGCTGAACTCACGAGTAAAAAATATGCTTCAAAAGTGAGAAAACTTATTCCGGAAGATAAGGCCCGAGCTATCAAGCAAGTTAGTCATGGGGAATTTAAAGAGTCTGACGAGACAACTCATTTTACTGTTGCTGATGCCAAAGGAAATGTTGTTGTTTCAACTCAAACGATAAACGGTTGGTTTGGAAGTGGTTTAGTCGCAGAAGGAACAGGAATCGTTCTCAACAATGAAATGGATGATTTTGCCACAAAAGTTGGAGCTTCTAATCTGTTTGGTGCAGTTGGTGGGAGAAATAACTTAGTAGAGGCAGAGAAAAGACCACTATCAAGCATGTCTCCAACAATTGTTTTAGAAAATGGAAAACCTGTTCTTGCCCTGGGAACACCATCTGGGACAAGAATTTTAACTTGTGTCGCAAGTGTAATGTTAAATTATCTAGAGCATGGCCTAGATCTTTATCATTCTGTCGCGGCTGTTCGTTATCATCATCAATGGTCACCAGATGAAATTAGAGTTGATTCACCTGGCTTTTCAAGTGATGTTGAAAGAAAATTAGAGAAGATGGGTTATAAAATTAATGAAAAAAATCTAGGTTGTAAGGTACAGGCCGTAAGTTATGAAAAAAGAGGTCTTCACGGAGTGAGTGATCCTAGAGGGCAAGGGATGAGTTATGGGGAATAGAATGATGAAATTATTTAAGAATCAGTCAGGTGTGTCTCTAGTCGAAGTTATGATTGCCGGGGGGATTGGTGTTGGTATCTTTTTCTTTGTTCAATCTTCTCTTGTTCGTGTTCAAAAAATGCAGGCCAAAATTGAAAGAAGAGCTGAACTCTACAATGTTAAGGAGAGTTTAAGAACTTGGCTTACTGATATGAGAGCATGGGAACAAAACCCAGAGTCTGATATTCCAAAAAGAGATAATCTTTCTGCTTTTTATTATTATCCTAGTCCAAGAGCAGAAATTAAACCTCTAACGATGTCTCTTGAAGAACATAATATTATTGAGTCAAAGTTAAAAGTAAGTGTGAAGGATAGGTTCAAATGTCCAAAGGGGCTTGAAGGATGCAGGGTTATTCTTTTTAACTATAGAGGAAAAATGATTGATCCGGAAAACGACGTCATTCCTGGAAGTCACTTTAAAATTGCCATTGGTTTTGAAACTCCTGATGAAGAAATTTCGAGGGCCTTTATTCCTGA
>JAGSHI010000122.1 GCA_023954635.1 Bacteriovoracaceae bacterium | reverse complement strand
TGGTCCCCCTAAGATCACTAAAAAACATAATGATCCCAAAAGAGATTAAATTTACAGCTATAAGTGTTGAACTTCTCCCAAAGGCAAGAGCAGGTGTTTTAATTAGTAAAACGATAATGAGTGTTGCGAGAGTAGAGATAATTAAGTTAACAACAAAAGAAGAAGATTCTTCTACTTTTCGTTTTGAAACTATTTTAAACAGCTCCCTTAGTATATTAAGTAAGTCTTTATGGAAATAGACCGTGATAGATAATGCTGTCCCTACGTGCATTGAAAGATCAAATAAAACACCAGGGTCTTTAAACTCCATAATTTTTGGAAGGAGTGCCAAGTGTCCACTACTGGACACTGGTAAAAATTCCGTTAGACCTTGTATCAATCCATATAGAGTTGCAGTTATCCAATCCATCAAAAGTTAAAGTACTGGTTGCTTTTATTTTTCAACGATTTTTTTAAACCAGTTACTAAGTTGAAAAAGTTACTAGAATAGTAATTTTTGTGGGAGTTTTTTAGTCGTGCAATGAGAAACAATCGATTCAAACTTGAGATAATAAAATTTCTCATTTTGTCGTCATTCTTTTTTAAAGAGTCTCGACCAAGTTTAAAGTAATAATGATAAATATATTCTTCTAGAATATCTCTCTGTTTTTTACTTAAATCATCTTTTGTAAAAAAGTCTAATATATGAAGAGGTTTCATATCCTCTATCGTTTCGGGGAATGTAAAGACATCGCTATAATCAAAATACCAGTCTACAACACCAAAGAAACTCTCTCTGAAGTCTTTACGAGAAAGAGCATCTTGCATACCTTTTCCCCAGTTGAACTTATAGATGAGAGCATTATTTGTGGCCATTGGAACTAGTGTTTCCTGGTAGGCCCGTTGTCCATCAGGAGGATTATCAAAAATCTGCTTAAACCTAAGAAATTTTGTACTCCCCATTTTGACAATATCGACGTTAGGAATTGTTCCTTTCCTTGGGATTGTTAAAAGTGAGTTTCTTAGGTCTACATATCCTCTTATAAAAGGTCCATTCTCCATGACATGGCTGAATAATCTAGACAGACTTAATTCAAAAGAAGATTGAACTAACGATTCAACTTCTGTCGTAACTAAAGATGAAATTAGAAACTTCTTTCCATACTCTTGTCGATAAGGCTTTTTCTGGTAAATTTTTCGATCTTCATTAAGAAGTTCACTAAGCTCAGGGTATCTTGCTTTGAAAAGAGGATTACCTTTATTAGACTTTTCAAGCAATCCTAAAAGACCAACTTTTCCAGCGATACGAAACTCTCCATCGATCCCATTCTTAGTGTCATAAACAACAAGAAAAGGATTGATACGTTTTTTATTTTTCCTTTTAGTAATCTGAAAAGAAGGAAGGAGGACAAACCTTTGCTCCTTAAGGCTAGTGAAGCTGTTTAACTTAAACCGGTTGGAAGTGTGGTACTTAAAAGAGTCAAAATTAGTATTTTGACCTAACTTTTCTTGCTTCTCCGTTGAGAATGAAACCATTAAACCATCAATCAGCGTTAGGTTTTGAAGTAAGGGGGCAATAAAAGCAAAACTTAAAAAAAGTGGAATTAAGAAGTACCTCGATTTAGGTGCAAAGAGGTTAGTTTTTTCAACTATCCTAGTAAAGCTTAGCTTTTCTTTAAAAGTAGGGTTTCCACCCAACAAAGGTAAATCAAGAAGCAGCAACGGTGCTGTGAAAGTTTCAAAGACTACTCTTCCACCACCCCCAATACGCTTCCATAACCAGCGTCCATCAGCACGAATTCCCATTAATAATGAGCCGAGAGACACACCAAAGGTTAACGAGAAGTAGAAACGGACAAACTGAGACAATGTATAAACATATATTATCGTAATACCGTAATGAAGCTGATCTCCCTTCAAAAAGAAGAGAATAGCTGTCAAGGGACCCTCTAACTTGTTCAAAACTAGCCTGAACTGTTCAAAGCTATAGAGATAGTAAAACAGCGTGTAACCAAGAGAATAGTCCAAAATAAGACTACTTAGCCTTCTGGGGATACCTGCTATTTTAATATGTAATTTCAATACTTTACCCTAAAATCCCTAATAATCGACCATACTTTGTGGCATAGTCTCTATTTTGACAAATTTGAGGGAATAGCTCAAACCTTTCAAAAACCATTGGAATTACATATTAAATTCTACCGGAATACCTGAGTTTGCCAAGTTCTTTGGTCAAACATCTTATTTTATTGTGACTAATCCAGTCTCCTAATAAAATAGACTATGCGCGACGCATCAGACTTAATCATAAGGCGAAAACTGCCGAAAAGACTAAGGATTAAGTAGCTATAAAGCGAATCGTACATTTTTAAGGAAAAGACTATGGGAAAGTTAAAAAAGCTCACACACACATTAGTTGTTCACAGTCTGGTGTTCTCACTCCTGATTTGGACAGTTCCTCTTAATAATGCGCAAGCAGAAGATGCAGGACTGACTGGTGATAACTGGGCCCAAGCTGCGATTGGAATTACACAGACCGTTGGTCAACAAATGGTAAATGTAAAACAACAAAATGCAGCGATGATGCAACAAGCGGCCATCATGAGCCAGATGCAACCTAAAATAGTACCGGCAAGATTCTTTCCTCAATGTCAGGTTCCACAAGCAGGAAACACACCACCAGATGGAGTTTGTGACGAAGTTCAAAGTCCAATGCAACTTGGTGGGATGATGGGTTATCAACAACTCGCTAAAAAATATGATGACCTTTATACAGAACATTCTTCACTGGCCCAAAATACTCCTTTCCCAAAAGGTCTTCAGTGTATTGAAGAGTCGGCCAAGAAAACAGATGCTCAGATGCAAGACAAGCTCAACACTCTTACTGCTTTTCAAAATGCAATTAAGAAACAAATGCAAGCTTTCAAAGAACAAAACCAAGGTCTCTTAGATGAGATGAAAGGGACCAACCAAGAACTTAATGGTGGTGCTAATAATAGTATTGACGAAAAATCAAAAGATGTTGCTGGTCAATTTTCTCCTTCATGTCAAAACATGCTTGGCGGTCCAGGAGGAATGAACGGACTTGCTAAAGGTAGTGGTCTTCTAGGAATCAAAAAGCAACTTGATTCATCTGTACGTGGACCTGCTAATGACTTCACTTCAAACGAAGCTATCTACAAAAAAGATATTGATAATCTTGTTAAGAAGATGGTCAAGAAAATGAATGGTGACGGGATCGATAATTTTGATCTCTCTAGAAAAGACCTTAGAGGCATCAATCCAGATATGGCGGCTAGAGTTACTGAAACTTTTAGAGGTGAAGTAGAAAGCCTTAACAAGTTTAGAGGACAAATCAAAAAAGATATCGACAGAACTGGACTTCAGTTTGATATGCCAGAGTTTAACAAAGACTTTGCAGTTGACTTTGAAGACTTCAGAGCTGGTGCTAAGAACTTTTATCAGAAGCAATATGTTCACAACTGTGTAACAGGAGCTGATGATACTTCTCTTGGAATGAGTGCTAAAGATATCCTTGGAGGACTTCAACAAAAAGGGATTCGAGGTGTTGGAAATGCAGTACCTAGATATAAAGAGGCACTTCAAAATATTCTAAGCCAAGATAACCATATTGAAGACAAGCTTGCTCAAATTCGAGCTCTTGATGCACAATTTTCAGGTCGTGGTGAAATTACAATTTCATATCAGGATTCTGCGGCAAAACAAGTAACTACGACTCCATACAAACTTTATATGGATACTGTTAAGTCTTGTCAGACACAATTTTCTCAAGACAATACTTTCTCTACTTCTTCAAAAGGTATTTCAATGAAGAAGAAAGTAGATAGAATTCAGGGGTACCTTGATCGTCTAAAGAAAAAGCATGATCAATTCGTATCAGATGCAGCAAGTTCAATCACTGATTCACTCATTAATTGTAATGGTGCTGAGTTTAAGGCGGGACCAAAATCATGTAACGCTGGCACAATGTCTCCAAAGACTAGTGGTTTTTGTATGAGTCATGCTCAAAAATGTGCTTCGACAGTTAACAATTGTTACAACCAAGTACAAAAAGTTGTTGAGAAGAAAAAGCAAGTTCTAAAGTCTAAAGCTGCTCAATACAATGCCAATATGGGTGCTTTAATTGCTAAGCAAGAAGCAATTCTTAAGAATGTACAAGCTTCTGTTGGTGCAGACTCAGAGTTTATCAAGAACTTCTTTCCAGGTGCTAATTACACTTTTCCAAAAGATCTCTTTGTAGCGATGCCTCCAATGGTGGCCGGAAATGCTCAAGGGAACCCTTTTGGTGTTGATCTTAGAGGTGGTGGAGATCTTAAATCTCTTGAAACGCTTCCTCAAAAGATTGAGCAACTCAAGCAACAACTTGCTGAGCAAAAAGGAAAAGTTCAAAGTGCGATCAAAGATTATGCTAGTAAACAAAAGTCAGCAATAAAAGAAAACCAGTCTAAATGGAAGGCCTTTGCAGCAAAATGTAAAGGAACAGAGAAGGCCTTTAGACAACAGATGGCCGCTGCTGAAGCTCAAAAGCAACAAGACTTCGCTAAGAAAAAAGGTGAAGTTGGTGACTTTTGTAATAAGTTTAAAAGGCTAAAAGGTCTTAACTCTGCAGCTGGTTGTGGACAAGTCGAAGACCTTTATAGTGACTCCAACAAAATTGCCGCTCACGTAAGTGGTGATGTCCTCGCCTCTATCGACTCTTACCAGTCAATGTGTGAAGGAAATAAGAAAACGGAAGAACAAGAAAGTGAAGACAAGTCACCTAAGCTCGGTAGAATGTGTGAGCGTAAAGGTTGGGACTCTATCAAGAAAGATATTCTTTCTAATGTCATGAGAAAACTACCAGGAGAATTCTCTGGTAACAAATCAGACATTGAAAAGTTCATTAAAGAAGGAACTCCTGAAAACCTCGAAGATATTAACAAGAGCTTAGCCAATAGTGACTTTGCTAATGATATTCTAGATGCCAGAGATCTTCATAAGATGAAAGGTCTATCTAAAGAAGATTACGATTCAAGAATTGCCTCCGCTAAAAGAGAAACTGACTCTGACGAGCCAGGTAATAGTGACGATTCTCCAACGAGAAAGGCGATAAAAGACCTAGCAGATAGAATCAATAACATGAAAGGCGAAGAAGGTGCTCAGTTTGATGGTATGATTAAAAACCTCAAGGCCGCTAGAAGTGTAGATGCTGCAAAGTCAGACCTTGCTTCTCTTACATCTGCGGTGGATGCACAGTTAGGATCTGCAGAGAGAGTAAACCAACAACATATCGGATTCATTGATGCTGCCCTCGGAGATGCTGGACTTGATTCTATAACCAAAGGTCTCATCCCAGCAGTACCAGATCAGGTTATAACTGACTATGAAGGTTCTCGAGATGCACTTCAAGCAACGAAAAGAAATCTACTAACTTCAAAGATAGAGATTACCTTGTCTAATAATGGTCAAACAAGTACTGAGAAAATTTCCTTTAAAACCCTAGGTGCGAGTATTGATCAAGATGGTAAAGTTACACCAGACAGAGACGTTATAATAGCCGAAGCCGTTAGCAGGGGCGCGACAACTCAAAGTGCTAATGAGTTTTACAATGATCTAACTGATTTAATAGATAAGAAATTACCGGAAGATCAGGCAAAGATGAACCAGTTTGAAACGAGATTCAGAACAGCCCTTTCAGCACATAAGACAACACTGGAAGACTCAACGGCCAATACCCCATTAGGTAGACTAAAGGCAGAGCTTGCAGGTGCAAAACTCAAGCTCGAAAGCGACACTTTCACTGACGGATTCGAAGATTCAAATGAAAGAGAAATTGCTTCAGCTAGTGACTATATTGACAGCGGGAAAGATGACCTCTGTCAAAATATCAAAAATGAGCAAAATCTCGTTGCATTTGAAAATTGTGTAAAGGATGAGAATCCAACCAAATGTGAAAGAGATGAGAAGAAAAAGCTTGAACTCAATGAAGAAAATAAAGTTGCATCTAGTCTTCCTATAAGTAAGTCCGCAAACGGAATACTTATTAGTCTTGATAAAGATCGTGGACTTGCTTCTGAGGAAGAATGGTCAAGAATCGGAGAAAACAGCTCCGACGCTTGTGAGGCCACTGCAACTGACGGTCGAAGCGTGGCCGGAATTGATCTTGGAGAATTTGATTTAGCTACAGGTGCCACACCTCTTGGAGGTCCTGGTACTAATAGATAAGAGAGGAAGTTCACCGACATAGAAATCTGCGGCACGTATGTGATGAGGTTTAATTAAGAGTTCGGTGAAATTGGGGAAATTGAGATTAAAAATGGAATTGGATATCCATTAAAAAATCGCATTGCTCGAAGCATGATCTGCTTTGGTATGGTGATCTCTACCCTACTTTTTAGTTCCTCTTGTGTAACCGATAGCGCAAACTCAAGTCGAAAATCTCAAGGGGCCGTCTCTAACTCTCCATCATCAGTTGGACCAGGAGAAGGTAGAGTACTTCAAGACAATCCTATCGTTGCCTCTGGAAACGCAAATCTACCTCATGATACAAGCCTCGTAACATACCTTCAAAGAGAACCAGTTAAGATCATTGATAGTCAATTTCTAACATCCACCTGTGGAACATCTGTAACTTCATCAGGCCTTGCTAATATTAATGATTGTGTAAAAGTCTCACAAAACAAAAATGCTACTCAGTTTAACTCACCGACTTCAAAGTGGGCTTACCCAGTAGGAACAACTGAATTTCTCCAAGTGAATACTTTTTATCATATTCAAAAAGGAATGACCTTACATCATGACAATATGAAAGGTCTCTATAACCATACTTGGGGAGCAGTCGATTTCCCTCAACCATTTAGTTCTTACGATACGGCCATGCCAAAATTTGTCTGGTCAAATAAAGGACATTGGAAATTAGATCCAGATAATCAAACCCTAAAAGCATTTGCTGACTGTGATCTCAATAATAATGCTTATTATGATCCAGCAACTTTTAGTTTATGTTTTGGTTACGACCAGGTTTTTAAAGAAGTTAAATTTGCACAAGATGACACTGTGATTTATCACGAGCTTGGACATGCTTTAAACGATATTATGCTTAATGTTCGTAATAAAAGTGCTGCTCTTACAGAGGCAACTTCACTCGGTTATTTTTTCTACGATGAGGCCGGTTCTCTTGGTGAAGGATTAGCCGATTTTGCAAGTTATATTATTGAACTTAGAACAATGTTTGGTGAATGGGCACTCGGAAGATTCAATGTTGCCGCAAGACCAATGAGTGAAAGAGAACCTATTCATGTTGCTGGTCTCGCTCCCAATGAAGATTCTAGACTTCTATACCCTACTTATCTAACTTATGATCCAAATGATCCAGCATCTGTTAACGAAGATATTCACTATGCTGGACAAATTATATCTCACTACTTAGTTGCCCTAGCTGAAGATTTTGAAAGCCAATGTAGTATGAGTAAACAAGTTGCTGCAAACTACGTTATGAAAATTGTAATGGAAGCAATGGCAGAGCTTGGAGACTTAACTTCACAAGGTGGAGACACAAGAGCTGTGGGTTACATTAATCACTCTGCTGCTCATGCACATGACTGGATTAGACATATCAAACCTATTACCTACAGGTCTTTTAGTCAGTCTCTTGCTAAGTACACAATGCGACTTATGGGTAATCCAACATTAAACCTTTGTAATGGAACAGTTTATAATAGAGATCGACTTGAAAAGCTTATCGATAGTTATGGACTCTTACTTTTTAGGTCTTATAACGAAGTCGGAAATGCTGTTGGAAGTGTAAGAACAAGTGAAACTCAAGTGACTCCAACTAATCGATTGAAGTCAACTTTAGCACCTAAAGAACTTCTGATTTTTGACCCAAGAGAAAATGCAAGTAAGGCCTTTGTCTTTGATGGAAGAGCAGATATGTTGAATGCACTTGAGTCAATGACAGATATTTCAATTTCTTCACAAATCGATGGAGACCTTAAGTTTAATAATGGTAACGCTAAGATTAGCCCAGGGGAACTCGTAGGACTTTCTCTTAACCTTTACAATAACTCAAACTCAACCATGTCCGGAATTCAAGTTCTAGCTAACGATTGGGACCATGTAAAATGGGAAGATACAGTCAATCCAAAGCCATACAAACAAGGTAAGTTTTGTAACAACTTTGGTGATGAGTTTCCAATAATTGCAGAAGGTGGTGCAGATAGTTCTACAGAAGGCGGATCAAGTGCTGGTGAGTGTAAGTATATCACTCGTCAAAATGGTGATGAAGCTAATGAACAACTTGCTCCAGTCTGTATGGTTCAAATTAATGAGACCAACTCTACAAAATGGGCGCTTCAAGAAGAATTAAGACTAAAGCTAAGTCTAGAAGCAAGTAACTGTCTTGGAGGCTCTACGAGTACTCAAGACTGTTTCATAAGGGCCGTAAAAGGAGCTGATTCTTCATGGTTCTCTAAGATAGACCCACAAGAAACATGGGGTAATACACTGGCCACGTCTTCAGGTGTACCACAATTCAATTTTAGTAATATTATTTTCTTTGAAGTTAGTCCATGGATTCCACCTGGAACTACATTTAACTGTAGATTCAGAGCAAGATTTGTTAACTGCGAAGACTGTTATGAAGAAAAAATTAGTGGTAAATATGATGAGTTTTTAGATTATGAATTCAGTGGCGGAAAACCATTTCAAGTTGTTAACTTCCAATTTACAGTGATTGATTAGATATGAAAAAAATAAGTTTAATAAGTTTATTCTGTTTAACTGTGGCCCTTGGTTACAAATTTTATCAAGTAAACAATAAAGTAATGGATGACTCTTGGGAGACATTTTCCAACAAAACCCCTAAAAAAGAAAAAACTATTTCATGGCCGAGCACAAAAACAGAACTTAAATTTGTTAAGAACCCTAATAAACAAAAAAGAAAACCATCTAGCCTTTCTTCAAATTTACCAAAGGTAATTACTCTTGATGGACGCGAGTTGATTGGCAAAAGTAAGACACCAGCAAAAAATTTAAAGTGGTCAAACAAGTTCAATCCTAACTGGAAAAAAGTATTAGGAAATAAACTACTTCGATTTCAAAAACATACTACAAAAGTATTAGTAAAGAGGAATAAAAGTGTAATCCAAGTAAAAAATGATCGCGGCCGCTTAATGGAACATGTAACTGTTTCTTATCTTTTAGGTGGTGATGACATCTCTAGTTTCACTGCATGGGTAGATTCAGAAACAGGTGATCTTATCAGAACTTGGAACAAAACAATTAAAGAGCCTATTGGACATGAAAAACCTTCAATGACCCCTACTGGAACTCTCTAGAATAAAAAAGGGCCCATAAAAGGACCCTATTCTATAAATAATTTCGTTATGACTTACAAATTTATTGGAAATGAAACTGAGAGAACTATTTCAGAAGATTCAACAACTGGATTTAAAGTTGTATCAGTAGGATCATCTGTGTCATCTTGTTCATCATATTCAAATGTTTTATATTCAAGGTTTATAGAAAGAAATGGAAGTCCTGTAAAACCTACACCTAACCCGTATCCACCACCTTTCCAAGTATTAGTAGAATCAATTGCGTCAATACCTGCATCTGAGCCAGCTGCTTCGTCTCCCTCTATTTTTGAATCTAAATAGTAAGTTCCCCAAAGCCTTAACATCATAGGAAGGTTGTAACCAACAAAAACACCTAGGTGAGATTTCTTAATATCATCCTTCGTAGTTACTGTTGTGTTTGTGGCCTCTAGTTCCGATCCCATACCCATATCATATTGAACTCCACCCATAAGCCCTAAGTATTGGAAGCCTAAACGAGCACCTACTCCAATTCCATTTGTTTCACCTGTAGTGGCCGGAGTAGT
>JAGSHI010000061.1 GCA_023954635.1 Bacteriovoracaceae bacterium | reverse complement strand
TATCTTGGAGGCCAAAAGGCCTTTGCTAAGTATATGAAAAAGATATTCCAAGTCGGAACGAGAACAATTTCATTTCAAAATGGAGCTGGATTTGAGCCGAATGTAACTACTTGTCGGCTTACTATTCAAACAATCGAAAGACTCAAACACTTCATCAATGTTCAAAATTTGAAATTACAAGATATCATCTCAGTCCCCGGTGAAGACTTAGGGACGCTAAGAAATAGATATCAGACGATTCTTTCAAAAACTCTCGTGGCCAAAACGGGAACTCTTAGACATACAAGTGCGCTATCAGGATTCCTAAACACTGACTTAGGAGAAATTCCATTTGGTATCTTTAATCACACTTATAAAACAAAAGAAGCTCGAAACTTTCAAGACCTTTTTGTTGTTCACTTATTTACTTTAGTTGGAGATCCTCAAAGTTATATGTATCATCGATCTGACTATATACCTTTAATTGAAAGTAAACTTGAATTTGAGAACTGAGTTATGAGCGATAAAAAACCCAAAGAAATTGATGTCTCAAAAATCGATCTCGACCTTTTAAAAAGAAAAACTGCGGACCTTCCGGGTCTTATAGAATTTGCTCACTCGCTTGGAGGCTTCTCCGTTGTTCCAACAGAACAAGGGGTTATCAAAGGTAAGGCCATGCAGGCCATGAGTGAACAGACCCAAATGCAGCTAGATATGATTCTTGAGCAAATGAGACTACTGGCAAAGCAGGCCAAGAGACTTAAAGATCGAATAGATGTGAGTACAGATGTCTATAAAGCTAAAATTCCTTTTCAACCTATTATCGGAACTCATTATTATATGTATGCATTAGAGAACGAAGATCTTGTTCTCTCTCTAGTCGGTCCAGAAGAATGGGGTTCAAAAAAGCCTATGGGTGAGTTTGCAGCAGAAGTAAAACTACTCGCTGATCATACATGGGAAGTTATAAGACAGGGTGATTTCTAAAAACTGTCTGAAGATAACCTGTTACATAACTTGGAAAGATAGCATCGGGAAGAAGTCCTTCTCCGTTCCATATATATTGAAGTCCTGTCATTTTCTCATGAACGCTTTCATCTAACTCACCAGTGGCAAGAGTTAGAGGAAGGATCAAAGCTTTTTTATTTTTAAAAGAAGCATCTAATACTGCATCCCTAAGGGCCTGAGTTGCTATTGCCCTTACTCTTGCATCTGAATCTTCACGCAAAGATACAAGTTCTACTTCAGCCCCTGGAAATCTAACTGCGATATCATTTAAATACCTGCGCCCCATTTCCATCCATCTCAAATTATCTTGATCTCTAACGGCCCCTCTCATAACTAATATTATCTTTTGCCTTAAAACAGGAAAGCCTTGCGACATACCAAGCCTAACAAGCTGATGAGCTCTTTTTTCTAAGATCCATGAAAGCCTTAGTCTATAATCCAAAGCGGGATGGTACATTATGGTTCCAGAGAAATTTATCTTTCTTGCTTCTGGAAAATCGAGGGGTCTTACATTCGACTGCCTAAAAATATATTTTTGCATATCGACTTCATAAGAATGGCTAGACATAAAGAGAGGAACAACGTGCAAGCGATCTAGGTCATCGCCCTTATCCCAGAGCCTTTTTTTAAGTCTCTCAATTCCCTCTTCAAAACACTTTGTATTGTAATTACTAAATGAGACATCAAACGGAAGGTCCTTTGTCATTCGCACTTCATCTAAAAGATCTAAAACTGAGCGCTCCCAAACACTTGGGTTAGTCCGATCACAATCAGAATTTCCATAACTTGGAACGATGAAGAGAACCCCTTCAACAGCGAAGCTTTGAGCAGATGCAGCAAGTATCCAAAAGAGGAACAGTAATTTTAGCACTGGCTTCATATAATCCCGTAGATATGATCCAATAGATAAGAGGACGGCATTAGAGCATATAGGATGAATAAAATCAAAGACTTAATCAAAAAAACTCAAGTTCTTGTTATCACATTGATGGCCCTCGTCGTAAGTGGCTGTAGATCCATGGGAGCAGTTTCTCTCCCTAATTTATATGTTCCTACAGTAAATCATTATGACCAATCTCAGAGCGCCCTATCAAGCGATGACGAACTTGAAGATATGGATGCCACCAGTCCTCCGAAGCTTTCAAGTAAAAGTACAGGAGACACTCAGCTCAGCCTTTTGCTTGGAAGGTATATACACAGAGACGGCGTTCTTAGAAAACTAGGAAACACAGGCCCAACATTTGGAGTGCAAATTGATAAATACACAACGAGGCACGATACTTCTCTTCACCATGGCTGGTTTTTGCATTGGTCCTTTGATCATTTTTTCGATACCAACTCGAAGCTTTTAAAACCCAAATTCTGGGACGAATCCTATACCAACTATATGCTTGGTGGAGGTTATTCATTGAGGTGGATGATTAAAGACTGGGTTCAATTTTATTATCATGGTGGACTTGCGATAAACTACTTAGAAATTGATACATCTAGAACCAATAGTAATCTCACTGATCAAGAAGCCACTGATAATACTCTCTCAACTATTCACCGTGCAGGAATTTCTATTGGCTGGGGAGGAGAAGGTTTTAAAGAGCATTGGTTTGGTCCTTCACTTCTCTGGTATTGGGTACCAAACCCATTGGCGAAATTTGGAAAAGATGATTCTGATATTGAAAATACAGGAGGAAGTTTAGCCTTTTACTTTGATATCAAATGGGCCTTTTAGTCAGGTCATCCTGACCATTAAAATATAAAGGCCCTCCAATCGGAGGGCCTAGTGCTTAAAGATTCAATTTCAATACTATATTAGTTGATGAAACCGAAGTTACCGTTACCATTTCCATGACGTCCACCATTTCCGCCATGTCCAGAACCTGGCTGACCAAGAACATCAGCAGCTCTTTGAACTAGGTTTCTAACTTTTTGTAGTTTTTCTTGTGCAGTATAAGAAAGTACAGCTTGCCTTGAAGCTCTTTTAACAGCTCTTAGTGATTGTCTTACTGTTTGAAGTTGTTGTCTTACTCTTGGACCACGACCTTGACCATTTCTTCTATCAACGATCATTTTGAATTGGTCTGCATCAGCTTCAAGTTGTCTAGCAGCTTGCATAAGTTGTCTTTCAGCAGGAGTTCTATAACCTCTACCACCGATGTCCATTCTGATATCTTGCTTAAGTCTACTTGTAACCATATCAAGTCTGTTCGCTATCTTAGTAAGTCTAGCCCCACCTCTTCTCATGTAAAGAGAAGCTAGTTGACCCATACTTCTTTGGATACTTGAATAGAAATGTGAAACAAGATGTTGTCTTCTGATTTGATACTTACTTCTCTCAGCTTGTTGATGAGCTCTTTGAAGTGAATTAAATTCATATTTTGTTGACTCTACTGTCGCATAGTATGAACGAGTTGATTGACTTAGGCTTCTAGCAGCTTGTGCCATTGACCGAACGTCTTGAAGAGCTGCTGCAGCTGGATGATTTCCAAATCCGCCACGTCCCCGTCCTGTATCCCAACCTCCTCGGTCAGAACCGTAACCATCCCGGCCACCCCGCCGAAAGTTAAGAGCTTGAACGATGCTCCGAGAATCTTGAGCGATTGATTGAGCAAGCCGAGAAGCTTGATCAGTTTGATGATCAGCTGAAGCTGTGTTCAACCCAACTAGTGTTAATAATGCTGCGACAAAGTAGTGTAATTTTAATGCTTTCATTTTTTCTCCCCTCTATATTAATAATAGGCGTGCCTAGCGCCCTAATTTATTTCTTATTCAAATCTTCATGATTCGTGGAATTAGAATTCATTGGTGCAACTGATGTGCCAATTTTCAGGAAGTTAGAAAGCGAATGATTACCTGACCTTTTCGATGCGTCATAGAATGGCGCTTTGGTACCGGTGCAAAAGGAAACCCGAAGACTAGTTCTTTTTGGTTACTTTTTGGCTTCTTGAAACCTACTGACGATAGTGTTGAATTTAGCCGCCAGCCCGTTCACAACTTGGATATGACTTTTAAGTTTTGAAATAATGGTATGGCTGGCCATATTTGGGAGGATCATTACTTTTTCATCTGTCCCCACTTCTTTTCTAAATTTTCGAACAAGAGGAGAAAAAATTTTTATATCTTTAGCAATTCGTTTTAAAATTTCATCCATTTGATCGAGGTATGACTTCTTCTTTAATCGCTCCTCTTTTGGAAATCGATGAAGCATAGTTCTCGCCCACTTTATGGTTCGATCTGCCTTCATACTTTTATCCTTTATTGATTTTAATCCGGAATCAACTTGAGATCTCAACTTAATGGCCGAAACCTCGTGTATGCCAGCTCCCTGAGCCATCTTGGTATAGTCTTTCCCTAAGTTGTTAAGCTCAGATCCAAGACGATTATATTCCCCACTAGCTCCTTCCATATATGATCTATAATCACGCATCATAGAATAAGCTGGATCCTGAGAAGTAATTTTACCTTTTCCATGGAGAGCATTTTTTAAAGTATCACCTTTTGATTTCATCGTGACATTCATATTAGCAATCTTTTGCATTACTTTTTTCATACTAAGGTAGTTTGATTGCATTGACTTAAAAGGGACTTTCTTAAAGTTCACACGTCTAGACTTTAATCGTTGTTGCAATTGATGAACTTTTTGAAAGTTTAAATTCGCTTGAGTATAAAATGTCTCCGCTTGAGAGTTGGCTTGATCGATCTTGGAGGTGACATCATTTGTTCGATACATGACGGTACAAGAAACAAAAAAGAGAAGAATTATTATCTTTATAGTAGCTTTCATCCGTGAAACTCCAAATTTATGAATTTCTATTCTAACACCGGGGTCAATTTCCTGCTAACTGACTGTTATTATTTGGTTAAAAAATGTACACACCTCTCCCTTTTACTTCCTCTGCGTGATAAGAAATTAAGTGATTAGAGAAGAATTGGAGAAATTATGAGAGTTTTAATAACTATGATGTTTAGTTTCATCATTTTGACCCATTCGGCGATTGCTGCTGGAAAAGATAAGATAAAATCTGTATTTGTAAAACAGGCCTCTCAAACAGAAGTCTTTGATCTTTATACATTTCCCGCGCGAATTGATCCGGAAGTAAACTCTTTAATTCTTTCTGAAACTCAAGGTGTTGTAACCAAACTCCCAGTTGTTCTAGGGCAAAAAGTTAAAAAAGGTCAAATTGTGGCCAAAGTTAAAAACACTGATCCTGTTTTCAAATTTAAGCCTGTCGTTTTAAAGTCTCCAATCAATGGAGTTGTTTCAGCAGTATACTTTAGTCAAGGTAGCCAAGTCACAAGAGGAGAAAAGCTCTTACTCGTGACAGATCCAAAACAAGTCAAAATACTTATAGAAATCCCATCAAAAGATTTAGGGTCTCTTAAAAAAGGAATGAAGGGCGATCTCTTTCTTAAATCCAGCAAAAAACCTGTTGCTATTGAAGTAGTAGGAATCTCTCCTTACGTTCACCCTGCAACTGGAACTGCCACTGCACAAATTAAAACAGTAAAGAAAGATCATATGCTTACTCCAGGTACGCTTGGAAAAGTCTCTTTCAAATCAAATATTCATAAAGGAATAATGCTTCCGCAATCAGTCCTTACTTATGTTGGAAAATTTCCACACATTAGACTTGTCGAAGAAAAAGACAAAAAGCATCTCATTAAAAAAGTAAAAGTTGAAATCGGACCTAAAAGAAGAGGGCAAGTAGAAATACTTTCAGGGCTTAAAAAAGGTTCTTTTGTTGTTGAGCGATCTTCTGGATTTATTAAAGATGGAGACTCTGTAGTTGTAAAAAACTTTCCAAAATCAAAAGAAGAGAAAAAGAAAAAAACAAATAAGAAAGATACAAAAAAGAAAAAGATAAAAGTAAAGTCTAAAAAGGAAAAGGCGTGAGAGGACTCTACTCTTCTCCCTTAAGGGTTTATCTAATACTCGGTGCTTTAACACTCTTTGGCTTAATTGCTGGAGGAAAGTTACCTATATCTTTATATCCAAATTCTAATAAACCTACGATTTGGTCTTCTGTAAGTTACGGAAGTATGAATGCCGAAGAGTTTGTCCATAATTATGGATCAAAAATTGAAAATTCACTTAAGGCGATACAAACCGATGACCTTGAGGTCATTAATGTAACTTCTGATTATGGAAAATCAAATGCTAGTTTTAATATTGAGTTTCAATGGGGTTCAGATCCGAAATCGGCGAAGAGAGAAGTTCAAAACTTAATGACTGGACTCTCTTCTGCCTGGCCAAAGGAAGTTAGAGATTCACTCAATGTAAACTACTGGTCAAAAAGCTCTGGGTTTATTGCTATCTCATTTTATAGTGAAAAAAGAGATTTAAATAGTCTATTCAAAGTTCTAGAGCCAGCACTCGTACCCCAACTTTCCAGTGTCAACGATGCTGAAGGGGCAAACCTTTGGAACCCTGGCCAAAAAGAAATTACAATTACTCTTGATCCAGATTCAATGGCCACTCTCAACCTTTTCCCAAGAGATATTGAACGAGCAATTAAAAGTGGTCTTAATGGTTATATAGGTGGAACGATTACGGTAGGAACAAATAGACTTCAAGTTGAAATGCCAAGACAGTTAGAGAGCGTTAAAAAATTAAAAGAAGTTTTAGTTCCTACAAATAAAGGTCAATTAATTCATCTTTCTCAAATTGCTCATATTGATTACGGTGAAGCAACTGACTCAAATAAAATATTTAAAACGAATGGATCTAAGTCTCTCATTCTTTTTGCCAATCCTAGAACGGGTGGAAATGTTAAGAGAATGGCTGAAGATATTCTAAGTATTGTCAAAAAGGCCATGCCTTCACTTCCGAAAGATATTCAATACAGAGTATTAGTTGACCCCTCAGAATTCATTCGCGCTTCAGTAAATAATGTTATTCATGAAGTTATTATTGCTGCAGGACTAGCAGTTCTTGTTCTCTTCTTATTTATTGGAAGTTTCAAAAATACAATAACTGCAGCGTTAGAGATCCCACTCTCAATGGTTCTTGCGTTTATATTAATGAATCTTTTTGAGATGAACCTTAATTTGATCTCACTCGGAGGTTTAGCTCTAGCTGCCGGAATGAATGTCGATGCCTCTGTCGTCGTTATGGAAAACATCTTTCGTCATATGGAAGGAGTAAAGGGTCCATTAAACTTCAACACGAGACTTTCTCTTATTATAAGAGCTGTAAAGGAAGTAAGACTTCCAATTATTGCTTCTACGATTTCAACCCTTGTTGTATTTCTTCCCTTGGCATTAACAAAAGATCTTACCAATGCGATTCTAGGAGACTTAGCAAAAGCTGTTGTTTTCTCTCATGCCTTTTCAATGTTCATTGCTTTGATTCTAGTTCCTACAATTAGACTTCAAATTATGAACTCTTCAAAGAACGGTGATAAAGCTCCCGTTTCACCAATAAACGGATTATTAACTAAAGTTGAGACTTTCTACTCAAAAATTCTTAGATCATTTATAAATTTTAAGGCCACCAAATGGCTAACCTTAACAGGTATTGTGACTTCTCTACTTATTATGAGTTTTCTTTTAGTTCCTAAGCTTAAAAAAGAAATTATTGGAACACCAGATACTGACTGGATGATTCTTTCAGTAAATACTCATGGAAATACTCTTGTCGCACAGATGGAGTCCCAAGCTTCAGAATACGAAGAGCGACTCCTAGGAAAATTTGGAAAAGATATTAAATATACTTTTACCCAAATTAGAAGACCTAACCAAGCAACTATAATGGCGAGGCTCGAAAACAAAAAAGAAATGGATCGAGTTTGGAAGGATATGGAGGAAGAATTCCAAAATCAACCAGGCCTATACTTTTGGGTTGGTCCTTGGAACCCAGCAGAGCTTCCATTACCAGACCCTCCTCACATGAGGCTTATCGTTCGAGGTGGTGATGTTGAAGATAGGATGTTACTGGCCAAGGATCTAATGGACACCATTAGGGAAAAAGATGCATTCCCTAGGGCCTGGACAAAACCAAATGTCCACAAAGAAGAGAATATTGTTCTTTCTCCTCATACTGAGAGATGGCAAGCTCTTGCTAAAGAAGGTGCTAAATTTCTACCATTTGATATTACAGACCTATCTAGAGTTGCGACTGAAGGTAGGGTGATGGAATACATAAACATTGGAGGTGACAACCTTCCAATTAAAGTTAGATATCCCAAAGGTACACTCTCTACAAAAGAGGATCTTGAAGCACTTCCGATAGGTGTTGGAGATAAAATTATTCCTTTAAGATCAATCGTTGATGTAAAGCTTAAAGAAGCAAAATCTAGAATCTACAGAGAGAACGGAAGAGACCTAGTCATCATTAATGCCAAAAGAAACAAAGGTGAAGATGCCAAGATTGAAAGTTCTCTTGCAAAAGCTAAAGAGATTGCAAACGAATATAGATCAAAAGATTTGACCAAGCTCGGTCTAACAACAAAGCCAATGTTCTATTTTGAAGATGCCCAAAAAGACCTTAACAGTGCTCTAAAACAACTCTCAACAGCATTAGCTTTGTCACTTTTACTAATCTTCTTAACTATGCTTCTTCAATTTGGAGATATAGGGCATTGTCTTATTATCATGGTTGCCATACCTCTTGGAATATTTGGAGGATCTCTATCACTCTGGCTATTCAACTCAACACTTTCTTTAAATAGTGTACTCGGCATCATTCTTCTTAATGGAATTGCCGTAAACAACTCAATCATACTGGTCGATTTTATTTTAAGCCTTCATCGAGAAGGATTTACTCCAATCGAAGCAGCTATAATGGCCTCTAAGAAACGATTAAGACCAATCTTAATTACATCTCTAACTACAATATTAGGAATGCTTCCAATTGCACTTGGCCTAGGAGAAGGTGGAAAAATTCTTCAGCCACTTGGACTTTCTGTTGCTGGAGGCCTTTGGTTTTCAATGTTATTTACTCTATTTATAGTTCCTATGCTAGAAGTTCTTTATCTGAACACCAAAAAGAAAATTGATTTCAAGGAAACCAATCTTCCTCCGTCGCTAGAGACAATTGTTGAATTAAACAATACAGAAGAAAGGGAAAATCAAATAAGCTCTGGAGAGGTTCAACTCCAATGAAGTTTATAATATTAACTATGCTTTTAGTTTGGACCAATCCAGCTCATGCAAAACTAAATTTTTCTGAGGCCATAGATGGAATTTTCGAAAGAAGTCCAGAAATCCCAAGCAGCCAGGCCAATCTTGAATATTCAGAAGCAGCTCTTCTAAGTCAAAAGTTGCAACTTCTCCCCTCTGTTTCGGCCGGATGGAGTAAAACTGAAACCTTTGAATCAGTAAGTGAAAGATCTGGAAATTTCATAAAAACAAATTTTAATCTCTTTAAAGGTGGTAGCCATTATTCGACCTGGAAGAGCAGTGAACACAATTCTCTCTCAGCAAAAGCTGGTGTAGATCAAACAATTCTAGGTGTTGAATACTCAGCTGTAACAACAATATTAAATTTTATACAGAAAGCAAAAGATAAAAAAATATTCCAAAAGTTACTTAAAATTAATAGAGATAGCCTGAGGACGACAAAAAGGAGATACAAGAGAGGTCTGATCAGCCAGCAAGAAGTGATTAGAGCAAGAGTTGATCTAGGACTAGCAAAGGCCAGACTAAAGGCCGCACGAATAGACCTTAACAACTCCATGGCAAAGCTAGATTCTCTCCTCGGACATACTGATATCAACATCAGCTGGCCCCTTGCTAAAGATTTGTTATCTTTAAGAACTAAGAAGTTGAAAAACTTAGAGTTTGAGGCCGGAAATCGTCCTGACATAAAACAAGCTAGAATGAACGTCATTCGCGATACTCACACAGTATCTGCAGCAAAGAGATCTTTTTTACCAAGAGTGGACTTCTCTTATACCATTTCCAACGATGATATCAACGGCACCGATTACAGTGAACAAACATCGCTACTTTCTATTTCAATCCCGTTATTCGATGGCTGGAAAACAGTTTCAAGTATTAAACAAACCCAAAGTACCTTAGCCTCTAGTCAAAAAACTCTCACTCAAAGAGAAAGAAATGCTAAGAGCGACTGGGAAAAGTCAAAAAAGAATTTAGTCGAATCTCTCGAAACAGCAAAAGAAAGAAATTCAAACATGAAACTATCTAGAAAACTATACAAGTCCAATTTTAAGAGGTTTCAGCAAGGACGATCATCCGTTAATGACCTTCAAGTAGATCAGAACCGATTTCTTGATTCTGAATCACAAGCCAATCTAGGCTGGCTACAAGCACACTTGGCTTGGTTAGATTTTTGCCATACTATGGGTAAAAGAATCTCAAACTGCAACCTATAGGCTTTTATGACAGACCCAACCCCCCATGAGGAAATGATAAAGCTCATTAATGAGTCACAAAGCATAATCCTCTCGACTTCTAGTGGTGAAGAACCTCTAGCAAGCTATGCTCCATTTAGTTTTGACCAAAATAATATGGAGTTTTATGTATCAACTAGTGGTCTCGCTGCACACACCAAAAATCTAGAGCGAGAGTCTAAGATAAGTTTTATGATCATTGAAGATGAATCAAATTGTGAAAAAGTCTTCGCAAGAAAAAGGATAACTTTTCAAGGGACCTCAAAACTTATCGATAAAGAAGGTCCTGACTTTAAAAACATACAGGAAATAATATGTAAGAGGCATGGAGAAGGGATGAAGAATATGCTAGCTCTCCCTGACTTTCGAGTTTTTTCGCTTAGGCCAACATCAGGTAGTCTAGTGCTAGGTTTTGGAAAAGCTTATACATTGGCAGATGATTTAAAAACCTTAACTCATAGGATGGGAAAAGGTCATGGTAATAAGAATTAAGTTATCGGTAGTCTTATTTTAAAAGTAATTCCTCGGTCATCATTTGGGATGGCAAAAACATCTCCATGATGAGCGGCAACGATACTTGCAACAAGGCTCAATCCCAAACCACTCCCCTCTTCATCTGAGTTTGTAGTATAAAAAGGAGTAAAGATTTTATTAATTACACTCTCGTGAATCCCTGGACCATTATCTGAAATCTGAAGTTCTGCATAGTTATCATTTTGATCAATAGTTATTACTATTTTTTTCCCTATTATTTCGCTCCCTTCATCAGTCTCGAAAGCTCTTACAGAGTTGTTAATTATATTATATATTGCTTGCTCTATATAAAGTGGGTCTGCTTTTAAATTAACATCATTAGGACAATTAATATCAATAGAAATAACTGAATCTAATGTTTTAATTGAAAGTAAATCAAGAACTTTTTCACAACTAACTTTTAAGTCTACATTTTCTTGATTTATTTTTTGATTTTGATAGAAATTCTTGGTCGTTTTTACAATTTCTTGAGTTCTATTAACATTTTTCATGATTCGATCGAGAGCCCTATCAACTTTTTCATTCGTTTGAATATTTCCTTCAGTTATCTCTCTTTTAATAATTTCTGAGTAATTTAAGATCAAGTTAACAGGATTACCAATTTCATGTGCCATAACACTAGCAATCTCTCCCAACCCAGCTAACTTTGCGTTTTGCAAAACTTCTAATCTTGCAGATTGAATATTATTCCATAGGTTTGTCATCGAAAAGCCGACAACATAGATGGAAACAATAAAAATGTTTAACAGGAGAACTGTCGAATTTTGGCTAGCAGCAAAGGGGCCTAAACCATTAACAGTCCCAAGAGTTGCAAAGAAAATAATTGTAAGGTTCAAAAAAGCAACACCAATATGATTGGTTCTCATTGCAGCAGCGACTATAAAAGGAATGATAAGAAACAATAAAGTAGGAGCAACTTCTGAAGTGTGAATCGTTGAGTTAAAGATAAAATATGACAAGATAGATCCAATTAAAATATAGATTCCAAGTTCTAATCTTAATGGAGAAGACTCAAGTATATGTTTATAACGTTTATAGGTGATAAAAACAGGAGCAATCGCCAATACGCCACCAAGGTCTCCTCCCCACCATGTAAATAATAATTTAAAGAAGACTTCATTTGGCGCTAAGCCAAATGAAGTTAAAGTTATGACTCCAACTAAAGCAGCAACAAAACAGCCTGCTAATCCACAAAAGATAGGAAAAAGTAAAACACCTTTCAAATTATTAAAAATAAATTTACTCTTTGTGACTTTTTGAAATAACCAAACCCCAACGACTGCTTCTAAGGTATTCACTGCCCCGAGTATGAGTCCAGGAGTCATCGCAAACAATAATCCATTCCCCGCAGATATAATTTGAAGAATATGCGTAATCGTTGCACCTAAATAAATACCTAAAATATACTTTCTACCGCATATTATGACTGCGGCAATGGCGAGACCAGAGGGCGGCCATAAAGGAGATACTTGATTATGATCAAATGCTAAAAGAAGTCCAAGTTTTGCAAAAATATTGTAAGCAAAAGCCATCATCACATTAGTAATGATAAACTTTAAACTATTTGGGAGTTTTTCCCATTTATTCATTAGTGTCCCCTTAAGACTCCACCATCAACAGCAAAACTTTGACCCGTTATATAAGAGCCTGTCTCTCCAGATAAAAAGGTTGCTAAGTTTGCAAGTTCGCGAGGTTCCCCTAGTCTTCCAGCAGGTACCATCTCTTTAATTTTATCTTCGGATAGGTTTAAGTTTTTTAATCTATCTGTTGCAGTATAACCAGGAAGCAATAAGTTTGCAGTAATCCCATACTTTGCATATTCATCAGATACTGATTTTGCTAACCCATTTAATCCGGCCCTAAGTCCATTAGAGGTTGTAAGACCAGAAAGAGGCTCTTTAGCCGCAATAGAGGTAACGAGAATCAATCTTCCGTAGTTTTGTTTTTTCATTTCAGGTAAAGCAGAATTCCATGACTCTACAACACTCATCCACAAACTTTGAAAATCAGTTTGCCATTGTTCAGTAGAGACTTCACTAAAAAGACCTTTCGCTGGCCCCCCAGTATTTGAAACTAAAATATCAATTCCACCAAGTTTAGATATCGCTTCTTCTGTGATTCTTTTTCCCTCACCAGAAAGAGTAAGGTCTCCAGAAATATATCCCTCAGCGCCAATTTCTTCACAGGTTTTCGAAAGTTTTTCTTCTGTTCTTGAGTTAATGATTACTCTAACGCCTTCTTTAATTAATGATTCGGCTACGGCCTTTCCAATTCCTTGGGAAGCTCCCATAACCAGCGCTTTCTTTCCCTTTAGTCCAAGTTCCATATTTACTCCACAAATTGTTTTTTATCTAAGCCTAGCCAGTTAAGTGCATTTAGCCCTAATAATTTTTCTTTTACATTTGTCTCAAAAGACGAATTTTCTATTAACTTCCCTGGCTCTAACTCCCCTAACGGAAATGGATAGTCTGTACCAAGAGCAACTTTGTCTTCGCCCATTAGTTTTACTAAATATTTTAAAACTTCTGGGTCGTGCACAAGACTGTCTAAGAAAAACTTTCCTAAATAATCTTTAGGGTTCACATTATTATCTACGGCACAAAGGTCCGGCCTAACATTAAACCCATGCTCTACGCGCCCAATTGTCATTGGAAAACTTCCTCCACCATGTGCAAAGGCAACACTCAAATTAGGAAGTCTCTCGAAAACTCCACCAAAAATCATAGAGCAAATGGCAAGGCTTGTTTCAGCTGGCATCCCTACCAACCAAGGAAGCCAGTACTTACTCATCTTATCCTTACCCATCATATCCCAAGGATGAACAAAAACTGACATTCCAAGTTCAGAACAGGCTTCAAATACAGGGAAAAGGTTTGGATCATCTAGATTCCAGTCATTAATATGAGATCCAATTTCTACCCCGGGAAGTCCTAAAGACTTACACCTTTCAAGCTCCTTAATTGCTAGTTCTGGAGATTGAAGAGGTAGTGTCCCTAGTCCAATAAACTTTTTAGGGTATTTTTCAACGACTGATTTTATATGATCATTTAAAAACTGCGATACATAAAGTCCATCCTGTGGTTTCGTCCAATAACTAAACATGACAGGGACTGTCGATAGGACTTGAACATCAATATGATGTTTTTCACAGTCTTTTATTCTAGGTTCAGCCTCATAACAATTAGGTTCTATAGTTCTAAAGAATTTTCCTGAGTCATCAACCATGTCAGCGCCACAACAATTGGCGTGTTGGTTCAACTCAATAAATCCTCCATAACCAAACTTATCTTTAAATTTTGGAATTTCAGGAGGGAGAATATGTGTATGGATATCGACTTTAAACATTATTTCCACGTCCTTCCGTTCTCAGTTCCACATTTCTTGCAATGATGATGTTCTCCCCCATAATATCTTTCGTAGGCTCCACCAAATTGTTTTTCAATATTTTCTAAATAAAAATATTCCTCATACAATTTTGTATTACAGCTTTGGCAATACCACTGGAGTCCATCAGTATCCTCAGGAACTCTTGTTTTCTCTACGACTAACCCGACAGATCCTGCTTCTCTTTGTGGGGAGTGAGGTACGCCAGGAGGAAGCATAAAGACTTCTCCCTCTTTAATATGAATATCTTCAAAATCTCCATTTTCATTAACTGTTTTTAGAAAAATATTACCTTCAAGTTGATAGAAAAATTCATCCGTCTGATTAACATGGAAATCTGTTCTCTCATTTGGTCCCCCAACGACCATCACAATGAAGTTACTATCTTTAAAAACAACTTTGTTTCCAACTGGGGGTTTTAGTAAGTGTCGGTTGTCAGAAATCCATTTTTTAAAATTAAATGGTTTTTGAAGTCTATTGTATTGTGGTTCAATTTTCATTTATTCACCTATTGTGGCAATGCATTTCAATTCAATGGCAATTGGAGTCGGAAGACAATTAATTTCCAGAGTTGTCCGACAAGGTCTATTGTCTGGAAAGTATTCTTTCCATAACTCATTATAGCGTGGAAAATCATCCTTCATATTTGTTAAAAAAACCGTTACATCGACTAAGTTTTCCCAACCTGATCCGGCTTCCTCTAAAATAACTTTTACATTTTCAAAAACTGAGCGACACTGGTCTTCAATATTATAGGAAGAAATATTTCCATTACTGTCCAAACTTACTCCAGGAATGTCTTTCGTTCCTTTTTTCCTTGGACCTACTCCACTTAAGAAAAGAAGATTTCCGACTTTTCTTGCATGCGGATAGGCTCCGACAGGCTCAGGTGCTGTCTTAGAATCTAATACATCACTCATTTTTGCTCCATATTTATACAAATATTTTTAACATCACTAAAAAACTCCAAGGCATATTTTCCGCCTTCTCTTCCTCTTCCACTTTCTTTCATTCCACCAAATGGTGTTCGCAAGTCTCGAAGTAACCAAGTATTTATCCATAAAATCCCAGAATCAATCTTTCTCGCGATTCGCTCTGCTTTTTCAAGATCTTGAGTCCAAAGACTTCCGGCAAGCCCGTAAACTGTAGAGTTAGCATAACCAATAACTTCTTCCTCAGAGTCGAAGGGCATAATTGTAGCGACTGGGCCAAAAATTTCTTCTTGATTTGTTCTACAGTTCTCTCCCAGACCTTCAATCAAAGTTGGTTTAATAAAAAACCCATTTTTATTTTCACCATCAAAATGAGCAGCTTCACCACCTGTTAAAAATTTGCCACCTTCATTCTTTGCGATATCTAAATAATAAAGAATTTTTTCATAATGTTGTTTTGAAACCACAGCCCCTTGCTTTGTCTCAGGATCTTCAGGATTTCCTTGTTTCATTCTTTCAACTTTTTCAACAAGAGCATCTCTGAATTTTTCATAAATTGGTCTTTCAACATAAATTCTAGAACCACACAAACAAATTTGTCCCTGGTTTGCAAATGAAGATCTTAAAGTTGTACTTAAGGCCTTATCAAATTCACAATCTGCGAAAATAATATTTGGATTTTTTCCACCCATCTCAAGTGAGACCTTTTTTAATGTCTCAGCACATTTTGAAGCAATTATTTTTCCAGTCATGGTTGAACCAGTAAACGAGATTGCCTTAATGACAGGACTCGAGGTCATCGCATCACCGACTTTATGTCCAAGCCCATGTACAATATTTAAAACACCAGGAGGTAAGCCTATTTCTTTACAAATTTTACTAAAGAGAAAGGCCGTCATCGGTGTTACTTCAGAAGGCTTTGCCACAACTGTACAACCTGCGGCAAGAGCAGGAGCAATTTTCCAAGTAAAAAGATATAAGGGTAAATTCCAAGGAGATATTGTTCCGACAACACCTATGGGTTGGTGAAGAATAATATTTTTACCTGCACCTTTGTCATCCAGCTCTTGTTCATTAAATTTTAAAATTTCTTTTGCAAAAAATTTTAAGTTTGATGCACTTCTTGGAATATCTACAGATTGAGACAATGAAAGAGGTTTTCCATTATCTCGTGTTTCGGCCAAAGCTAGTTCTTCAAAATTATTTTCAATTCCTTCTGCAAGTTTTAAAAGCCAATTACTTCTTTCTTCTCTCGATAAAGCTGACCAAGTAGGAAAAGCTCTCTGAGCTGCTTCAACCGCTCTTGCGACATCCTCTTCTCCAGAATCAGGTACTGTAGAATAAATTTTTCCCGTAGCAGGGTTTATATTGTCTAACTTCTCATTACCGTTAGGGCTTTTAAATTCTCCGTCTATATAGTTTTGTATTTCAATCATGAATTATCACCTAGCCTTAAAAGAATCGCTCTCACTGGACTGGCGTCAGCATCTTTTAATCTAAGAGGAAGGGCGACAAGGTTATAGAGTCCATCAGGGACAAGCCTTAAATCTACGCCTTCTAGTACTGCCATATCGTTTTTATATAATGATTGGTGGGAAGGTAAATCCTTACTGTCTGATGGATCAACAGAAGGTGTATCAATTCCAACAAGTCGAACTCCTAGTTCAGTTAGCCAATCGATAAGCTCCGGCCCTAGAGAGTTGAAGTCATCCACCCATTGATCAGGGTTTGGAAACGATTCTGTTTTAAAGAGAACTCGTGGGGCATTGATTGCAGTAGTGACATGCTCTCTTTGAATTCTTTCTTTCTTTGGAATGTTGACTGAGATTACTTGGCAAAGGCCCATGTAGAGCATTAGGTCTCTTTCATCAATTCCCTTACCATCTTTATGATAATGACTAGGGGCATCTGCATGCGCTCCCAAGTGAACAGTAGATTTAATTGTAGAAAGATCGATGTGACTACCATCGTCAATAGACATTAAGACGTTACGCGAAAAAGCTGTATCCCCTGGAAAAACCGCAATTCCTTCGTGAATTACAGGAGAAATGTCATAATAATCCGGTGTTTCAGTTTTTGTTTCCACTGATGACCCCTCTAATCTTGCTTGTTTGCTCTATAGAAAATATCATTTCGGGCAAATGTTCAACCTTTATATACCCTTTTTGGGGGAGTGGTCACTTATGGATCAATTGAAAATAAATGAAATGGCTGAAACCCTTCATAACGCACGCCTAGAGGCTAAAGCGATTGGGCAGTTTTCTGCAAATATTGAAGATTTCCCTAGAGAGTCTGCTTACTCTATTCAAGAAGAAGGAATCAGAATGCGTGAGAAGGCCGGAGAAAGTGTCATAGGTCTCAAAATGGGTCTCACAAGTGAAGCTAAGAGAAGGCAAATGAATCTAGATGCTCCTTTATACGGAGTGCTTACAGATAAAATGCAGGTTCCAAACGAAGGGACTTACCAAATGAAAGGTTCGATCCATCCAAAAATAGAACCAGAAATTGCCTTTCTTATAAAAAAAGACCTCAAAGGAAAAGTTTCAAGAGAAGAAGTCCTAGATTCGACTGAGGCCATTTGCCCAGCTCTTGAAATTCTTGATTCAAGATACGAAGGCTTTAAATACTTTTCAATGGAAGATGTCATTTCTGATAACTCTTCCTCTAGTCATTTTATTTTAGGGAAATGGGAAAAAGACTTTAAGGCCCTAGATTTAAAAAACTTAAATATGTTAATGAAAGTTAATGATCAGATTGTTCAAGAAGGAAGCTCAAGTGCGATTTCAGGAGATCCTGTTGTATCTATAATGCAGCAATGTGAACTCCTTGCAAAAAGAGATCAATACATTAAAGCTGGAACTTTTGTTCTTGCGGGTGCCGCTACTCCAGCCGTTGCTCTAGAGCCAGAAATGGAAGTCAGTTTGTCAGTAGAAGGCCTTTCAAAAATGTCCGTTCAAATTAAGGAATGAAAAATGGAATTTAATTCAAGTCATAATTCTCTTGAAGGAGCGAAGTCATTTGATAAAAATGATGACTTAGCCAAATTTAGAGACCAGTTCCATTTTCCAGAAGCACCGACCGGTGAAGATAGTTTATATTTCTGCGGACACTCACTAGGACTCATGCCAAAGAAAACTGAAGAGTTTTTACTTACTGAGTTAGATGACTGGAAAAAGTTTGGAGTTGATGGACACTTCAAAGCGAAACACCCTTGGCTACCTTATCACGAAAACATCACGAAAAGTTTTGCCTCATTAGTTGGAGCAAAGGAAAGTGAAGTCGTTGCGATGAATACACTTACTGTCAATCTACACATGATGATGGTGAGCTTCTATAGACCAACTAAGAAACGCTACAAAATTTTAATTGAAAACAATACTTTTCCTTCTGATAAGTATGCCGTTGACTCTCAAGCGAGATACCACGGATTTAATCCTTCAGACTCAATTGTTGAATTGAGACCTGGACCAAACGGAAAAACCGTTGATCCACAAAGTATACTTGATCAGATAGAAGAACTTGGTGATGAACTTGCTCTCGTCATGCTAGGAAATTGTAATTATCTCTCAGGTCAATGTTTTGATATGAAGACCATCACAGACAAGGCCCATTCAGTTGGCGCCATGGCCGGCTTCAACCTTGCTCACGGGGCTGGAAATTTACTCATGAGTCTTCATGATTGGAATGTTGATTTCGCAGTTTGGTGTTCTTATAAATATATAAACTCAGGTCCAGGCGGGCTTGCTGGTGCATTTGTTCACGAAAATCATCTTGGAAAAAAAGACATCCCAAGATTTGAAGGTTGGTGGGGCACAAATAAAGAAACTCGTTTTAAAATGGGCCCAGACTTCGATCCGAT
>JAGSHI010000176.1 GCA_023954635.1 Bacteriovoracaceae bacterium | reverse complement strand
CAAGAGTATTCAGACTTTTTAGAAATATTGGAAGATGGTTGTTTTCTTAAAGGGGAGATTCCTGAAGATCATAAGCGCGACTATGATTTGGCTAACTCTTCTACCTTTGATGCTAATGACATTCCTTATGTTTCCAAGTCAGCCTAATCACCAACTCGATTAACATTTCGCTCGAGAATTCCCCCTAAAAGTTGTGCCCAACTTCTTAGAGTGTCTTTCTCATTCGGACTATAGCCATGAGTGATATCTCTGCTATATATTTTTTTGTTTGAAAATTTCGACGGGCAGGCCTTCTTATAACCTTTTTGGCAAACCGCTGTTGAAAGCTCAGCAGACTTTTTCTTATCAGTATATCCAATAAGAGTCGCCAGCTGATAACAGCCTTCCATATCTTCTTTGTAACAAGATTTTGTATAACAACTAATTGCTTCTTCTTGAAGGTCTTCTCGAACCTTTAGAAAAGCTAGTTGATTAAGTTCTTTAGGATTCTGGTTTTCATCACACTTTTTATAATGAGCGCAGCTAACTAAAAATAGTAAAACAATAACTTTTTTCATCTAATTACCCATAAGTTTTGGAATGATAAGTAGTGAAAAGAAACTAATTATGACAACACTTACTATGTTAATTAAGAATCCGACTTTAACCATATCGATAATTTTAACTTTATTAGAACCAAAGATAATCGCATTTGGAGCAGTCGCTGCAGGCAACATAAAGGCACAACTCGCCGCTAGGGTTGCTGGAACCATTAAAGAGAGAGGATGTATCCCACTTGATTTTGCGATACTGGCAAGAATTGGAAGTAACATTTCTGTTGAGGCCATATTACTTGTTAGTTCAGTGAGAAGACTCATTCCAAGAGTTAAACCCGAAACAACAAGTGAAGGTGTCACATCACCAAGTCCAGCGAATTGAGCACCTATGGCCGCGGAAAGACCAGAACTCTGAATTCCTTTGGCAAGGGCGAAGCCACCACCAAAAAGAAGAATTGTTGACCAAGGAATTTCTTCAATAGCTCTTTTATCGAGAAGCCTTCCTCCGTTTCTTGATGGAATGATGAAAAGGGTAATCGCCATTAGAATTGCGACTGTGCCGTCATCGACATTTTTTGGGTGTGGTAAAAGGTTAGACCAACCGGGAACAGTAAATAATCCTAAGTTTAAATCTTTTCTAAAAATCCAAAGTAGCGCCATGATGACAAAAACAATAGCGACATATACTTCTTCTCTAGACATGGGTCCAAGTTTTTTTACTTCATCATCTATGACATCTGTTCCAAGAGATGGAATAGGATGTGGTTTAACACGGACAAAATATAGAACAGAGTAAGCCGTTACTAGCATTAAGACACAAATAGGAAGACCAAAAGTTATCCAAGAACCAAAACTGACTTCAGGGTTTGACGGAAAGCTCATGGCATAAATTCTAGTAAATGCCAGGTTGGGTGGAGTTCCCACAAGAGTGGCCACCCCTCCGATTGTTGCTGAATAGGCTATGGCCATCATCAAAGCAGAGGCGAAATGACTTGATTCAGAGTTCTCTCCATGAATCTCCTCGAAACTTTTAATCACGGCAAGACCGATTGAAACCATCATGACACAACTTGCAGTATTAGAAATCCACATAGAAAGAAATGAAGTCGCAATCATAAAGCCTAGAAGCATTCGAGAGGGCTCACTTCCAAATGATTGGATAATCGTTAGGGCGATTCGCTTATGTAAATTCCACTTTTGCATGGCAATTGCGACCAAGAATCCACCAACAAAAAGCATGAGCACTGAAGACATATAAATAGGAGCGATGGCCTTCGTCGACATTATTCCTAATAGTGGGTAAGCAACAAGAGGTAATAATGCCGTTATTGAGAGAGGGAGGACTTCAAAAATCCACCAGAGTGCAACTACAACTGCGACTGCACCCATTGCTGACTTCTTATCTACTCCTAGGAAGAAACAAGTAAGTAGAGCTCCAAGCCCAAGACCTACAAGTATCGTTTGCATATTTAGTTTGACCTTCATTGAGGTGCTCCTTTAATGACTTAAATGTTTTTTCATTAGTTTAGTTGATTCATTCTTTATTCTCTACCGAGTGAATTGGTCGGGGAATGAAAGGTTTGATTTGGAGGGGAAAGATGAATAAAAAAAAGCCCCACATTTGTAGGGCCTTTTTGGGGTATCACACATTATCTATCGTCTTCGTCTCCCTGATCGTCTTCGTCGTCGAAGAGATAACTCCCTAAATGTTTTTATTGAATGGGGTCCGCCAAAACACCCTTTCACATTAAGGAATGGAAAATAGATATCGCCATCATATTTTATAATTTTTTTAATTTTCCTCATCGTTTCCCACCAGTGTGGGGTCACATATGTAACAAGAATATGGATTTTATGGAACATAATTGTAAAAGATACATCTCTAAACAGGCGAAATTTAATAGATTTTTAATATCTGGGAGCTAATTACCCCCTAATAACCGGTCCTTAAGAGGTCTATAATTGAGTTATTATGAAGACTTATCTACTTATATTTGCATTTATTCTTACTACTTTCACAGTCGATTCTCTGGCCTCTTATAGGCATAAAGAACTAAAAAACTTTGAAAGAAACTCCTCATTTCTCTCTCAACATCACTTGGATAATGACCTTGTTGATAAGTGGTTTCGTTATTACACGGGAAGAGGGAAGTCGCTTTTTGAGAGACAAATAAAACGTGGTGAGATCGTTAGGAAAGCTGTTGAAAACGTACTTCTTGAAAAAAATCTTCCATTGGAAATTTATTATGTAGCACTCATTGAAAGTGGCTTTAACTTTAAAGCAGTTAGTCACGCTGGTGCTACTGGTCCTTGGCAATTTATGAAAAATACAGGTCGAATGTATGGACTGAGGGTTGATTCTAAAATTGATGAGAGAAGAAATATATACAAATCTTCACGGGCCGCCGCTGAGTATCTATCTGATCTTCACAATATTTTTAATGATTGGGCGTTAACTCTGGCTGCTTACAATGCTGGTGAATATCGAATTATGAATGCTATTCGAAAGTACAATACTCGAGACTTTAATAAGCTAGTTAAAATGAAAGCTCTTCCCGCTGAAACAATGAATTATATTTCAAAAGTGTGGACAGCAATGATTGTTGATAAAAATGCGAATTCGTTTAGAGTTAAAAAAGGAAAAGCATCTTGGATGATGAATCCTACAGAACTTTCACTTAGTTTGGATCAAAATACGAATGTTGAAAAACTAATCGGGCTATCGGGGCTTAGTAGAGATAAGTTTTATAGATACAATACTCATCTTTTAAGTAACTCAATTGCTGCCGGAACAAAAAATCCTGTCGAGATATATCTACCTAAGAAAAATTATATGAGACTTGCAATGGGTCTCTATGGCTTTAAAGTTAAACCTCGTCCAAAGGTCGTACCTGTTACAGATCCCTTAAAATTATCTGAGTATGGTTTTAAAAATATTACGAAGGGCGAAAAAATTGAAGTCACACGACTAGAATCTGGCCAGATTAAGCTGAAGAGATTAAAAAATGGTCGTATCATTACAATCAGAACCCCATAAATTAGTGATTTTGATATTCTTTTGATATCCTGACTCGAATGTTTCATTGGAGGAATTTTGGAAAAGCAAATTGAGAGTGCATATAAAGTAGCATTAAAAGCACGAGAAAAAGCTTATGCTCCGTATAGCCATTTTAAAGTAGGCGCTGCCCTCAAAATTGTTGGACACGATGAAATCATTCCAGGATGTAATGTTGAGAATGCTTCATTTGGAGCAACTGTATGCGCAGAAAGAACTGCATTATTAGCATCAGTTGCGAATCATGGAAAATGTGAAATGGAATACATTGTTGTCGTTACTGATACTGAACCTGCCACTCAACCTTGTGCACTTTGTTTACAAGTCATGGGAGAGTTTTCTAAGCCTGATACTCCTGTCTACCTTGCCAACTTAAAGGGTGTTCAAAGTAAACTTAGCTTTAAAGAACTATTACCAAACCCTTTTACTGAATTTGAACCAAATGAGTGACTCTGAAAAAAGAATCGGAGTAACTTTAATCGTAGGCTTTTTAGGTTCTGGTAAAACAACCTTAGTAAACCAATTGATTAAGAACAATTGTGGTTATCAACTTGCACTTATTGAAAATGAATTTGGAGAGTTGGGAATAGATAGCGAGTTTATTCCTAATGTTGAGGACCTCGTTCTCGAAATGAATGATGGTTGTCTTTGTTGTTCAGTTCGGGGTGATATGGTTAAGGCCTTAAAAAACTTAATCAATCAAGAGCAGGGATTTGATCATCTTATCATTGAAGCAACCGGCGTCGCATCACCTGGACCAATTCTAGAAAGCTTTAAAAAAAGTAGAGAACTTGAAGAAAATTTTGAAATTAATACTGTCATTTCTTTGGTGGATGCGGATCACTTCGATGTAAATTACAAAAGAGATTTTGATGATGATGAGTCTAACTTTTCTGATCAACTCGCTTTTTCTGATTTGATATTATTAAATAAAATTGAAAACAAGAGTGAAGAAGAACTCTCTAAGATAGAAGGAATAATTCACTCAATTACACCTGAAGCTGAGATCAAGAGGACTACGTTTTCAAAAGTAGAGCCCTCTAAAATTTTTGAGAGGAAGTTTTACGACCCTCGAAAAATTGAAGATATTAAAATCAAAGAAGTTTCAGGAGAGCCATTTCTTTGGAGTGGCCAATTTAATTTACCAATAGGAAAACACTTTCTTTATTTTAATCATATTCATCATCCGGTGAAGTTTGGTTTCATCGGTTTAGATGCTAAGTCGATTAATAAAGAATCCTTGTCTTTAGGTAGAATGATTTTTTCTGATAAACCGGAGAATGTCGTTAATCTTGGGAAAGTTAAAACTGGAAGCCTCTATGAAACTGAGGCTTCAATGGTAGAAGTCCACGTTTTAAAACCAGGAGAGTTCGGATTATTTTTGAGCGATCACCCTACTCATCTACAAATGGAGTTAAGGATAAGGGACAAAGTTCTTCTACCAAGTTGTGAAAACTCATATAAGAAAATGGAATCTCATTCCCATGGTAAAATAAACTCTGTTTCTATTGAACTTCCTGGCAACTTGGATTCATCTACATTTCAATTTTTTTTAAACTCACTTTTTATGAAATATCCGCAAAGGATCTACAGAACAAAGGGGATTCTATCCTTCCCTGGTAATCCTAATAAGGTATTTTTCCAAGGAGTTTATGAGAGTTTTGACTTCTTAGAAGGGCCTTTGTGGGGTGAGTCCGAGAGAGGAATCAAGCTCGTTTTTATAGGGAAAGGGCTAAATGCTGATCTTATTCGAAGTGGTGTTCGTAACTGTCTGCTTTAATTGAGTTTTGCACTTGCGTTATAATATCAAAATTAAAAGTGACACCTTGGAAAGAGCGATAAGTTGTTGTATAGTCACTCATCAAAAAAATTATTTCCTGTAGGAGGGAGAGAATGAACGAAAAGTTCAACGTATATGTCAGTGTTGATGACCGTGGTGCAGAAAGATGTATTCGAAAATTTAAAAGAATGTGTGAAAGTTACGGAATTCAAAAAGAATACCGAAACAGAAAAGAATACAAGAAACCTTCAATTAAAAAGAAGGAAAAAGATATTCAGGCCAATAAGAAACGGATGAAAACAGAAAAACGTTCTGGAAAAAGATCTAAAATCTGATCGGTCGTTATTTTGAAAACCCCTCCCTGGGCCAAGAGTTCTGTAAAAATTGAATCCGAGGAGGGACAGCTCTGGCAAAGAGCTTTCCAGAAAATAAAACCTCTCTTTCAAAAAAAACTATCAAGTCATAATATTCAACTTTCAAATATTGAATTTCTTGAACTTAATCCACTATTTCAAGAAAGCTTACCTCCCGTGGGTGGATATTACTCTTTTGAGTCTGATATACCTCTCTTTCTTTTTTTGCCTTTAAATACACAAGAGTTTTTTATTGAAGGCCTACTAGGTGGAGGAAAAGGGGAGCTTAGTGGCTTTCAGGGAACTGGACTGTTAGGAAAAAAAGCAATCGAATCAATGATTAGCTCTATTGTAGAGTTACCTTCGAGTGGATTTGAGTCTTTAAAAGAATTTGAACTTACATTACTGACACATAGACTTTTCGAACTAAAACTCAACCTTGTATCT
>JAGSHI010000136.1 GCA_023954635.1 Bacteriovoracaceae bacterium | reverse complement strand
TTAGTCCGACGAATGCTTCGAAAAACATGATTCATCTTCCATGTCTTGATGCTGAAGATAACCTCCCCTTCTTTCAGGTAAGTAATGGTCAAGTGGAATTCTTTCCAATAAGTGGGTTTGATGCTCACAATACGACTAATGGAAATAAATTATTTAATGGTTCGGATAAGTCTGAGCTAACGAATAATGAAACGATTAGCTATAACTACAAGACAGTTCAAGTTGTGGCGAGAATAACGAAGGCTCCTGCGAACCTTAGGTTTGCTCCATTTTTTGGAAGAGACCGTAACTTTCAGATGCAAGCGGCGAAAGTCTTTTCGGGGCTTATGTCGTTGATGCTTCTCCTGCTCTTAGTAGACATTGAGGCGCCGACACCTGAGAAGAAGATTGCTGTGATCTATAGAAAAGCGATTAAGTCTGATCAGAAGTCGCAGAATAAGTCGAGTCAGGATGTAAGTAAAACGAACAAAGACAAAGGTGTTAAGAAGACGCAACAAAGTAAAGATAAGCCTAAGTTTGCGAAGTCTAAGCCTAACAAGAATAAGCAGCAGAAAGCTAAGCAAACGAAGAAAGCTATGGCGAAGACGCAGAAGTCTACTTCTAAGTCGCAGCCTAAGAAAACGAAAGTTAAGGCCTATGAATTTAAGTCGGCGAAAAGCTTTAATAGTATGTTTAGTAAATCGAAGAGTGTGAGTCCGACTAAGATCAAAAACAATACTGTTGCGACGACGACTGGTTTTGATAGTGCGAAGACGGCTAGTACTGGTGATTTAAAATCTAAGACTGCTGTTGATGCTGGAACATTTGGACAAGATTTTAGAGGAAACTATGATAGTTCTGCGGGTGCGAAAGGTTTGGCCTCGAAATCTGGTATTGATACGAGCTTTATTGAGCCGAAGACTGTTGTTTTAGGTTCTATGGATCCTGAGCTTCTTAGAAAAATTCTTAGAGAGTATTTGCCTCAGTTTAGGCATTGTTACCAAAAAGAGCTTGAGAGAAATGGAAATACTGAGGGTGTAATTGATCTGAACTTTAGAATTATGAATAATGGTGCTGTTTCTGCTATCAAGATTGGTATGAAGAAAGCAAAATTCTCTAAGTCTGGTTCGGGTTGTATGGCCGGTGTTCTTAAGCTGATTGACTTTCCTAAGCCTAAGGGTGGTGGTGTAGTTGATGTTCGGCAGCCGCTTAACTTCTTTTCGGAGCAGGAGAAGATTTAACTATTAATCAAGCTCGATGGTTTTACAATGGGAGCGGTTAAGCATGAAACAACTTTTACGGCATGGATTTTTCACACATTTTGCTGGTACATCGCTTGAGCGTTCATCACTATTATTTCGTTTTTTAACTTGAGCACGACTATTCATTCGTTCAGCGTAATGTTTATCGACATGCTCTTTTGTTTTTTGAAACATTGCAGGGTCATCACAAAAGTAAGTGGACCCGACTTTTTCTTTCCCAGTTCCTCTTGAGTAATGGCAATTTTTTCTTCCAGTTTTTGATTTCTTTGCTGAATGAGAAGAACTTTTAGGTTTAGCAATACCTAACACTTGATAAGCCACTGATGAATTCCCATAACCTTGTCCATAATGGGTATGGCAGGATACTGTCTTTGGAAGGTACTTTTGTAAAATTCGAAACAGTGCTGTTTTAATGGTGATGAGAATGCCCACCCATCTTCTTAACAGTCGCAGAAGTTTTTAATTCCACCCCACCATCAAAAACAAAAGTGAATTCATATTTTTTGGACTTATCTAATTTATTCTTTAAACCAATAAACATAATATGCTCATGCATCGGCTTAAACTCAAGACTCCCCTTACTCGGAATAATAAGTGAAGAAACCTTTCTCATCTTCATCACACCATTCACTTTTTTATGAGTATGAATCTCAATATTTTTTGCAATCGTCCCTTTAACTTCAATTAGCTTTAGATCTTTTCCTGTATTGTTCGTTAACTTTCCAAACATAGCACTCATCTTTGACGATGCTGGCACAGCTTTAATCCACTGCGACTCAAACGTTATATGTGATTCAGTCATTGTGCCTGATGAGCTTGCGAGCATTGGAAAAAGAAGAATCATTATCAATAGTTTTTTCATTTTTTTCTCTTATCTTTTTAGTTTTTTATTTTTTTAGTAAAGTTTCAACATCAACAATAAAGTTCGGCTCTTTAGAAATCTCAGTATAACTTTTATGAAAGTTACCCTTTTGATCAATCAAATAATAACGAGAAGTATGATCAACAGTATATTTTAAAGCAGAATCTTTAAGCTCAACAAACTCAAAATAGGCACCATACTGAGAAACAACCTTTTCAATCGATTCTTTGTTACCAGTCAAACCAACATAACCCTTACCAAAAAAGTCCACATACTCTTGCACTTTAGCAGGCGTATCCCTTTTGTAATCAACACTAATAAAAACGGGTTGAATCTTCGCCCGTTTTTCTGGAGACAATTTCTTTAAGACATTATTCAGTTTAGTAAGTGCTAAAGGACAAATATCAGGACAAGTCGTAAAACCAAAATACATGACACGCAGTTTTCCAGAAGTAGAACTTAAACTCCAATCACCTTGACTGCCTTGCAGAGTAAACTCTCCACCAAACTTTTTAACTTTTAAAGTACTTGGACGAGACTTCGGCTTTTTCTCTTCAGTACAAGAAACTGAAATAAATAAACAAATGAAAACTAAGAGAAATTTCATGCTACTTAAATATAATAAAAGCCCTAACTATTCAATTATCTTAAGATACCTTAGGATGCCTTAGGAGACGCGTCATTCATCCTATGATCTAGGATTTTCGCTCCAATTAGGTCTCCCCAGACGTTTACAGCAGTAATAGGCAAGTCCCAAAATCGATCCACAAGGATATAGAGGGCAATCAGCTCGGCCGGAATACCCACAATCCCAAGCATCATACTCATCATCATCAGACCACCATTAGGAATACCAGCCGCACCCGCCGAACTGACTTGCGTAAGAAGCAATAAAATAATCTGCTCACCAAAACCTAAATGAATTCCAGATATACTGGCCATAAACATAATCAAAATAGCATGGTAAAAAGCGGCCCCATCCATATTCAGTGTCGCCCCAATCGGAATAGAAACCCCATAAACCTTTTCTTTAACCTTAGCATTATCTTCTAAGACTCTCATCGAAACCGGCATAGTAGCTGAAGACGACTGCGAAAAGAAGGCCACCATAATAGCTTCTCTCACTTGCAAGAAAAATTTGATCGGCGAAAATTTAGTAAAGATCCAAAGTATAAGTGGCAAAACGATAAAGGCATGCAAACTCATACCAACCCCAGTCGCCACAAAAAACGTACCCATCTCTTTGTATTGATTAAAGTCTAATTTATTAACCAGAACCGCCACCAGTGAAAAAACACCAAGAGGCGTAAACTTGATCACAAACTCAGTCATCTTTTGAATCGCATCCGTTAAGACATCGATGATTTCAAACAATTTTTCCGTTTGCTTGAGAGACTTCCCCACAAAAATAGCAAACACAATCGTAAAAACAATTAGAGGAACCAAATCCCCTTCAACCAGAGACTTAAAAAGGTTTTTTGAAAAAAACGAAAGAACAATATCATTGGGACCCAGAGCACTCAGCCCCGAAACTTTTTCCCCCGTAAAGTCACCATCAAGAGAAAAAATATTGGCCATCAAAAGCCCATTAAAACTCGCTAATACAGACGTACCTAAATAATAGAAGAGAACACCCTTTCCTAATATCTTAAAAGACTCTTTATCTTTAGTGAGATTAAGAAGCGAATGAAAGAGAGTTAAGAGAACCAGCGGAATCATCACCATCTTTAGAAGTGTAATAAACAACTCTCCAAGAATGGAATGGTACTTCTCAGCACCCGGCAGGTAGAAACCAACCAACAAACCCAAAACAACAGAAATCAATGTTTGATTCTCAAGCTTTTTGAAAAATTCCATATATCCTCTACTTATTAATGATAAGTAAATGATACATAAAAAAATGTTGTTTGAAAGATTTGAGACTAAAGAATTCGAACTAAGGTTTGAATAAAGTACTCCTGCTGCCCATTAGGACATCTGGTCTTAATAGTTCTTCTCTTAAGAGAACCCATAAGATCTTCACTTTGAGAAGTTCTCGGCGTATGCACAGTCCCCTCTTCTATTTCATAGTAGTTAATGTCTGGATTACTCTTAAAAGTCTTCTTGATAATAAACTTGTCATAACTTCCATCAATTGTAACTTCAAGGTCCATGGTTTTATCACCTAGAATCACACGACTCACAGGCGCTTCGTTTTGCTTAAAGGCCTTACAAAATTCTGCAATATCACCCCAAGAATCCGAAACAATATCCGAAAGAAAACGTGATCTCCCAGTCGCTTCAAAAAATGGTTGAATCGAAGAGTTCACTCTAAGGTCCGCTGTAAAGTTACCCAAGTTATAAACCTGCGCATCCCCACAATCATACTTGCTAGCATTAAGCTCTACCTGAACCTGACGGTCATTAAGAGTCCAAATATTATCTCTTTTGAATTTTAGAGCATCACAAATACGCTTGAGATTTCCTGCAGTACTGGTTCCCAACTCAAAAACACCTGAGCTTTGATTAGCTCCGCCACTACCTTTGTTACCCTCTATCTGACAGCTAGATAGAGCTAACGAAATTAAAAGAGTTATAAATAGATTTAGGTTCATTCGTTTCATTAACTACTTATCGGGTAAAAAGAATCAAAAACTTAATACCCGACAATTCAAGGAGGTTTAGAGAAAGCCAACACATTGAAGCTTAACATTTCGATAATTAAAGCCCCAATACTTAACTTTTTGGTGAATATTCAAAATGAGGTTCTCCCCATTGAAATTCACTATATTTTTGTACTTTTTCTTTGATCTCAAAGTAAAGCCAGCAGAAGTCCTTACACTCTTATCAGAGATAAGCACATTAGTCTCAACCGCTTCTGAATCATCCCCACGCTTCTTTCTCTCTTTAATGGTTCCAGCAATAATGTGCATCTCACCTTCTTGCTCCACCAACTCTTGCTCTAAAATACAAAGGTCAGCAGCAATCACAGTCTTTCTCGCCCCATTCACATTAGGATCAATCACTTCCATACAACGGGCAATAATATCAATCATCGGATTCGTAATGAACTTTTCACATGCCTTCATCAGAACTGGTCGGTCATCATCGTCATCACCGTCATCATCGTCATCACCGTTACCATCACCATCGTCATCAGTTACGATAGGCCTGATACTTGGAAGTGAATCAAGATTTTTAATTTCAGGAATTTTGATTGGAAATTCATCCGTTTTATTAAGAGTCCAATCATGGGAAATAAACTCAACATCCTCAAGGATCAGCTGACCTTCAGGAAGATGTTTTTTTAAGAAACCACGAATCCCGCCATTTGGATCTTTAATGAAGATGTCTTTATACCAATTGAAAACTTGATTTAATAAAGAAACTTTCCCATCCACTTCAATTCGAAAATTCCTCGAAAGAAGAAGGTTTTGATTCGTTGAACCATCAAGCTGCATCTCTAGAGTTTCTGGCTTAATCGACTCAGGTACAAGAAAAGGACAACCCTTCCCCACACAATGAAGCATAAAAGGAATTCTTCCATCAGAGTTCTTGGTAAGATCTGCAATCTTAACTGTCGCAATATCGTTTAAACTTAAACGCTCACCCTCAAGAATGAACAACTTCTTACTAAAGACTTCAAATCCACCATTCGAATTTGCAAGCTCAAGAATTGAATCAATTCTTTTCCCTTTCCACAGGTAATTCTTATTAATCAGTCTCAGCGCAAAGTAATTATAGGCATTGATATAAAAGGATAATTTGAAAGCAACATTTCGGTCTGTCAGAATATTCGGATCTGCTATTTTGTTTTCAATAGCACTCACAAGCTTTAAAAAGTCGAGATCACGCTGAAGTCTTAGGATATACATACCATCAAAATTGATCGCCGTATCTTTAACCACTCCATCGGAATTAAGTTCTGTTTCAACAAAAGAAGTAAAGAACACTTCCATAAGCGCAAAGATATCTTTTTTCATTAAAGGATGATCTCGCCCTAGCTTAATTTCAGTTGAAGTATCGATAACTCTTTGGGAACCAATGATAGTTCCATCACCATTATCAGAAACTGGAACAGGAGCCGCTCCGATTTTCTCTTTTTCATATCCACAGGATACGGCCAAAAAAATCAGTGCTAAAACTGTTAAAACTTTCATGAACACTTCCCTCAAATGAGGCCTCTTTATACCCAAAGGGAAAGTCATTCACAAACCGATAGTGAATTCTTACAGGACAAAAACCAGTATAAGTTACTGGTATTACGTGGAGCGTTTCGATTTTTTTCTGGACTTTGAACGCTTACTTAAAGCATAGAGAACACTGCTATGATCTTTACCAAATATACGAGCTATCTTGAGACTGCTGTAACCCCATTTGATGTGAAGCCGATCCATCACTTCATGCCTGGCCTCAACCACATTTTTGTTTCTGGACGAACCAAAAACTTCAACCGGCTCCACCCCATAAAGTGTGGCCGATTTTTTTACCAGTTGATCAACTTTTTCATCTCTAAAAACAATTTGTCCTAGAGGTCTTAGTAGTTTGAGCGCTTCACCAATCTCATCATCGGGAACATTTTCTCTCCACGTATTAGCAAGTGTTGCAATCGCACATTCAAGCGCATGGATATGATGATTAAAACTTATTGAGAGAAACTCTAATAACTTTGAACTTAATTTTAAGTTTTTAAGTTCACATAGTTTTGCGGCTAAAAGCAGAGCATGTTCTTGATCGAGCTTACCAAACTTAATCACACAACCGCTCATCAACCTCGCCGTCGTCTTTGAACTTATATTAGACAAGGCATGAATTGATTTATCAGAAGTGATGACAATACATTTTTCGGTACGAGAAAAGTGGTCGATTAGATCACCAATAAAAAGATCCCAATCTCTTTCTATTCCATCATGAGAAAAGTCATCAAGAAAAAGGAGGTCAAATTTTTCACAGATTTCGAGAAAGAAAGTCGCTTCATTTTCGTTTTTCTTGGCCTTCCTAAAAAGAGAGTAAAGTTCTCGACAAGTACCAAGATAGTATCGGTTTTTTACAGGTTGAGAGTTGGCCAGCGCATTGAGAAGATGTGTTTTCCCGATCCCATGGGAACCTACAATATAAATAAGTCCCTGATGAGTTAACTTCTCCCCAGACAAATCATATAAAATATCAAAAACAACCTTATTCGATTTACCTACCAGAGTATTTGAAAAAGTCATTTTGGAATTAGGGCGTCCTTGCTTTAAACCAGTCCCCGAGTTCATTTTCGCGACTAGCGGTTTACTTTTTTTTCGCACCCTCTTCTTTTTTATTTTAGTTGGTCTTGGAATTCCATCCGAGCCACCTAAAAAATCTAGCTGAAGAGGTGAATGAAAAACGTCCTTGTTCATTTTTGTCATATCAACCTTGGAAATTTCGATGCAGATGAGTGTAGAATATTAATTAATGGCCGGTCAAAGAATTTTATTTTGGCCGTGCAATAAACAAGGTGCTCCTATGGCCTCGCATTATAAAAATATAGTTATCCTAACCGGAGCTGGAATTTCGGCAGAAAGTGGTATTTCCACTTTTAGAGATAGCAATGGACTGTGGGAAAACCATGACGTAATGGAAGTCGCTTCACCACAAGGTTTTAGTGCTAATCCAAGTCTGGTTTATCGTTTTTATAATGAGAGGAAAAAACAACTCCAATCAATTGAAGTCAAACCTAACCTCGCTCACGAGGCACTCGTTGAACTTCAATCAAAACTTCCAGGAAATGTGACAATAGTCACTCAAAATGTAGATGACCTCCACGAAAGATCTGGAAGCCGTGATGTGATTCACATGCATGGAGAGCTTTTAAAATCGAGATGTCTTAAAACGGAACAGATCTTTAAAACACTGGGTGACATTGACGAATTGTCGATCTGTGAATGTTGTCAGACGCCAGGAAACCTGCGCCCTCATATCGTGTGGTTTGGAGAGATTCCGATGTTCATGAACCAAATCGAATCTCTTCTCCATGAAGCAGACCTCTTTTTAAGTATCGGAACTTCAGGACAAGTCTACCCTGCTTCTATGTTTGTTCAAATTGCAAAACTTGGTAATGAATGCAAGACCGTTGAAGTGAATGTTGAAGAAACGGCTGTGAGTTGGAACTTTGATGAAAAGGTACAGGGCCCGGCCGGAGAAACAGTTCCGGTCATTGTTGAAAATATTCTAAAGGGACATTTTTAATTAAAATCTTCCCCAAAAATATCCAATTCTAAAAGCAAAAGTAAATTGTTCAAACTGCTCCACATAATAACGCGGCCCCATGAGAACAAAAAACCGTTTACTCATAAAGGCCACCCAGGCGAGATCCACTTTTCGAATCTCTCTGGTTTTAAAAGTATCAAAACCTTGTCCATCATTGAGATTGTAAAAAGCCCCCCCAAAACCGGTTTTTAAAACAAAGGCCCCCATCGGCGTGTGCCAAGAAGCGGCCAGATTGGCCAGAAGAGACAACCTTTGAAACATCAGGTCTGGATATTTTTCAATTACACCTGAGTTATTTGTCCTTAGTGCGAGTGTTCCATAACGAATTTTATCGTAGTGAATAGAAGGAGTGATCCCGACGTTAAAGTTCCACAAACCATATTTTTTTGGGTGCTGAACGTTTCTCACACTAAAAGAAACATCTGATAAGCGTTCCTTATTTTCGTAAGTCACACCCTCAAATTTAGCCTTGGCCACGGTATATTTGACATTAGCAGTCCCACTGTTCAGAAGTGAACAGCCACACTGGAGTAAAACGATCAGAAAAAGAGGCAAATTTCGCATCAAGCCCATATCCAAACAATTATAGTATAGTTAAGTTTAACTTAATATATGGAAAACCTATCGAATGACTCTAAAAACGCTATTTAGCTACCTCACTCTCTTCATTATCACTCTTAATTTGACTCAAATTGCCCTTTCTAGTGAAGAGTTATCTAAAAAAGAATT
>JAGSHI010000002.1 GCA_023954635.1 Bacteriovoracaceae bacterium | reverse complement strand
AGGCGGAAGTGACTTTTAAAATTATTTTACTGACTTAAAACCAACTTCAAGATCGGCAATAAGATCATCCACGTCTTCAATACCAACCGATAGCCTTATCAAATTGTCATGAATACCAAGGGCCTCTCTGTTGGCCTTTGGAACAGATGCGTGAGTCATAATCGCAGGATGTTCAATTAAACTTTCAACTCCGCCGAGACTTTCAGCCAAGGCAAATAGTTTTACTTTGCTTAAGAACTTCTTACTCTTTGCTAAGTTTCCTTTTAAGAAAAAAGTAATCATTCCACCAAAACCGCTCTGTTGTTTCTTCGCAATCTTGTGTTGTGGATGTGACTTAAGACCTGGGTATATAACAGACTCAACCTGAGGGTGTTTTTCTAACCATGTTGCAATTTTTTTTGCATTTTCTTGATGAGCTTTCATTCTAATCGCAAGAGTTTTAATTCCTCTTAGGACTAACCAGCTATCAAATGGACTTTGACTTGGTCCAATTGAGTTTTGAAGATACCAAAGTTTATCATACATTTTCTTGCTACTTGTAACAAGACAACCCCCTACCACGTCGGAGTGACCGTTAATATATTTGGTCATGGAGTGTAGGACAATATCTGCTCCAAGATCTAATGGCTTTTGAAAATAGGGACTCATAAAAGTATTGTCCACTAGTGTCGTACATTTGTATTTCTTAGCTAGTTTCACTACTGCTTTTATATCAGTGATTTTTAGCATTGGGTTTGTAGGACTTTCGAGCCAAAGAAAGTTTGGCTTAAACTCTTTCATTTTTGCTTCAAGTGCTTTTAGATCTGTCATATCAACAAAGTCAAAGTCATGAAGTTCATGAAAAATTGTTGTAAATTTTCGATATGTTCCACCGTAGAGATCATCTCCACAAAGAACTTTTTCTCCGGCTCCAAGCATATGCATAACAAGCATTGCTGCAGATAACCCTGAAGAAGTAACGAGAGCATACTTTCCATTTTCAAGAGAGGCTAGGCACTCTTCAAGTCTCGATCGCGTAGGATTGTGAGATCTTGAGTATTCGTAACCTTTGTGAACTCCAGGGGAGCTCTGGACATAGGTCGAAGTTTGATAAATCGGAGGCATTATTGCACCGGTTTCTTTGTCCGGTTCTCCTCCTACGTGAATAACTTTACTTGAAAAATGCAGGTCTTTTGTATTCTTGGCCATTAGTTACTTTCCTTATCATTGATAAAGTGAAGAATATCGATATCGGTTAAGATATTACAGAGTTTGCCATCCTTAGTTACGAGGACGATTTCTTTTTTAATAAGACTATCAGTTACATCTGAAAGAAGTTGATTACAGTCAATAGTTGTAAACTTATTTGAGCTAGCAAGTGAGATAGAATCGTCTAGGTTGTACTCACCTTGAAAGACTGGCTTAAGAAGATCTCTTTCCGAAATCACACCAGTAACTTTTCCTTTGCCCATAACTGGAAGTTGAGAAATCCCTTTTTCATCAAAAATCTTAATGGCGTCACCAACAGTAGCAGTATCATCAACAGTGATAATATTAAGATCTTCTTTTCCTAAATATCTAAGGATTTCATTAATTTGAACATTGAAAGAAGAGTCTAGATATCCATTGTCGCTCATCCAGTCATCGTTAAAAATCTTGGAAGCGTATCTGTTTCCAGAGTCATGAAGAAGAACAAGAATTTTCTTAGGCTCTTTTAACTTTTTCGCATATTTAATAGCTCCAAGGACGGCACCACCGGCAGAACCACCAGCATAGATTCCTTCTTGCTTAAGAAGTCTTCGAGTCATAAGAAAACTTTCTTTATCTCCAACAACTTCATACTCATCAATATAATCGAAATCGTAGTTTCCTGGAATAAAGTCTTCCCCAAGTCCTTCAAGAACATAGGATTTTGCTTCGATCATTTCACCTGTTCGAGCATAGTGATATACAATTGAACCTTCACAATCGACACCGATGATTTGAACTTTATCACCCATTTTCTCTTTGAAATATTTTCCACAACCAGAAATTGTTCCACCTGTTCCAATTCCTGCCATGAAGACATCAAAGTCACCTGATGTTTGCTCGTATATTTCAGGAGCTGTCCAAGTGTAGTGTGTGTCTCGATTATCTAGGTTGTCATATTGGTTTACATAAAAAGAGTTTGGAATTGTTTCGCTTAGTCTTTTAGAAACACTATAATAAGACCTTGGATCTTCTGGTTCAACATTAGTAGGGCAAACAACAACCTTTGCGCCAAAGGCCCTTAAGTTATCAATTTTCTCTTTCGATTGTTTGTCAGCAAGAACAAAGATACATTTGTATCCTTTGATCGCTGCCCACATAGCAAGACCAACTCCAGTGTTACCAGAAGTTCCTTCGATAATCGTTCCACCTGGTTTTAGCCTTCCATCTTCGAGTGCTTTCTCAAGCATATGAGAACCAATTCTGTCTTTTGTTGATCCGCCAGGGTTCATATATTCAAGCTTAACGTAAATTTCACTTTCAACGTCAGCAGCTACTTTGTTAAGTTTAACAATCGGTGTGTTTCCAATCGCCTCAAGCACATTGGCCTTAGTTCCTTTCATCATTTTGATACTCCTCGAGTTTAAATCAGGATTCTTTCCAGGCAGCGGCCAACTCACTTACATGTTGGGCCGGAGAGGTTCCAAGGACTTCTGGGAAATCCATTACCTTCTCAAAGTTTCTACCTGCGAACTCTTTTATCTTATTTTCTCTATCTAGCATAGAGTTCCTGACATGTAGATAGTCAGAATCGGTAGGGTTCCAGGTTTCAAGGTGTCTTCGTAAACATTTATTTATGGTGAGGTAACTATCACCATGCATAAACTCAATAGCTTTGTTGTGCAGGGTGTTGGCCTCGTCAATTTTGTGTTGTTCTACGGATGTTACTAGGAACCAGTTTGAGTTCTCAATTTGGCGAAGTTCATCCTGAAATTTAAGAGCTTCCAAGAAAGCATCTCTGTTGCGATAAATGGCAACGACTGCATCCACAAATGTTTCGACAAACTCTTCTCCAGTTACTTTCTGAAGATATTTAAGAAGTTTTTTAACACCTGAAGAAACGATCATGGCAAAAAATCCAGTCCCTTCTTTTTCAGTATTTCTTTGAAACTTCTTTCCTAGAAATTTAAAAATTTCAATAAAGCTCTTATCAAAGAATTGTTTAATCTTTAATGAAGCTTGTAGGAAATCAATGAAGTGTTTACCTGGAGGGGTATCTAATACAATCGTATCGTATTCCCTTTTAGATAAATGATGTTGAACTTCAATAATCGCCATAATTTCATTCATTCCACCATTAGGTCTGGCAAGAATATCTATAATCGGATTATCGAACTCTCTTTCGGTTCCCGCCTCCCATTTCATTCTCCTCAGTGTTGCTCTTGGAGACATGAGGAGTGCATCAAAAGAGAAACTTTTTTCTTCAAAGCCTGGGAAAATCTCGGAACTTATTGGCTGAATCTTGCCAGCTTCAGTGTTTTCTAGACCTAGGATTTGTTTAAGCCTTTTAGCTGGGTCAATTGTAATGAGAAGAACTTTCTTCCCTTTCGACGCTAGGTCGAGGGCCCTGGAAGTTGCGAGGGTTGTTTTCCCAACGCCGCCAGTTCCACAAAATATTTCGATTGGCTTAATATTTACCATAACCCCTCTAAGTGACTAGTGAGGGATTTGATGTTTTCAATTTCATTTTCTGTTGAGAGGTGAGGAAGAATTTTTTCAAATTGACCTTCAAACTCACTCACGACTTCTTTTTCCATTTCAATTTTTTTAGATAAAAAACTTGGAAGTTCTTCAGACTTACTAGAAAGTTCTTTAGCTAAATGAATAGCATCATTTACGATTAAGCTAACATCTGAAATATCAAGAGAGTTTAAACTTTCTCTAAGTTCCATGCCTTCGTTAACGGCCATAAGTGTAGGGAGTGTCACTACAATACATTTGAGTCTGTTGTTTTCATAAATGAAATCATGCATTCGATTTATGTCGTCAACAATCATTCCCTTCCCGAACATTTCTTTGAAGTTGTGAGATGATTCAAACATTGTGAGAGCATGCCCACTTGATGGAGAATCCATTACAATATGAAGGTCGGGATCATTTTGTAGTTTTTCTATTATGTGCCCAAGTAGGATCATCATTCCAAGACCTGGAATCATATTAAATAGTGATTTAAAGAATGGAGTTTTCATTATCCATCCCGCGACCATATCTGTACCGAGTTTTTTCCCAATATAAGTTTCAGCTGATTGGGAAGTGCTCATTTCCCAGCAGGGGATTTCCATGCGTTCACAGAGTTGTTCATTCGTGATTTGATCAAAACTATTATAGAGAACTTTTACGCCATTTTCGTGTAAGTGTTTGGTAATCGCTAATGAGAGTGATGTCTTACCAACGCCACCTTTTCCAGTCACGACGATAAGCCTTGGGATTTTGTTTGTGTCCATTTTAGAAGGAGTACATCCCTGTGATCATCAGCTTAGAGTAAGACCCTTCTACTTCGGGGCCGATCTCTTGTTTGACGTCAAAGGGATTGTGAAGTTTAGCCAGAATTCCTGTTGTGAAATGTCTGTTAAGTCTTAATTCTGCACCAACTCCAAAGTGCCATCCAAAAGAAACTTTTGATTCAGATTCAGTTAGGACACCATTTACGTATCTTTTTGTTTTAGGCTCATAGAAACCTAGTCCACCTGTCGCAAATGGAGCAAAAGCATCAAACTGATAGATTTTTGCCTTGATGCCTAAACCTAAACCAGTTGTTCTTACCCATTGTTGTCTATGGGCGTGTTTTGTTGAATGAAAGTCAGCAATAAAGTCAAACGAATGGCTGGCAGCATACGTATAAAGTAGATCCCAAGTAATTTTATCCTCACCTAAATCGTCCCACTTTCCTCTAAGGAAGGTTTGTCCGACTCCGATTCCTAGTGAATGTACTTTTACAGCACTTGGAATTCGTGGTTCAGCTCTAATTGCTCTTGGTTCGTTTTTGTTGGTTTCTTCTTTTTTATTTGGAGTTTTATCTGCTGAAAAAACAAAACTGGTTCCGGCCATAAAGATCATGACAGGAACCAGTGTTTTTTTGAGATTGAAAGTAAAAAGCATTCTTTTACAGATCCCGTTTAAGGATTAATACAACCCTCTAAGCTTAGTTCAAAGTGCTTGGAGTTTCAATTGTTGTATTTAAATCTGCATTTTGCATGAAAGGCTTGAACCCTTCAGTAGTTGTTTCAGTAGCAACTTCAGTTGTCTCAAGACCTTCAAGACTTCCGATGTAACCTGTGAAAGTTCCTCTTGTGCTTCTGATAACTCTTTTAAGAAGCTCAACATCCCCAGCAGCACCAGGCTGAATAGACTTTCTTTCTTGATCGAAAAGAAGTTGAATCTGAGTCATATAAGTGATGTCATTTTTAGTTTTGTTGTCGATAACTTGAATCTCATGACCTTCTCTGATGATTTGAGCGATCTCTTCAAGTGTTACGTAGCAGCTTTGATGTGTGTCATAAAGCTTTCTGTTTTGGTACCTTTTGATAATTCTAACGTCATTCATCTTTCTTTCCCCTATTTTTTGGATGTAAGCTTAACACCTACAAACTGGTATAATTTTAAGTCCTCTGAGCTTATAGCATGCGATTTGCCTTTTTATGACATGCTGTGTAGTTTTTTCACTGCTTTGCAACAATCTGTCTGGTCCTTTAAGGAAACCTTAAGATTTCGGCAGTTTAACACAGGGTCAAGTGGGCCACGCACCACGCCTAATGCTTTGCTTAAGCTAACGACTCAATGAAGTAGCAATTTCCAATTGATGCTGTCAACCTAATGGGCCTGAAAATTAACTTACACTGCACAAATTTTTTCAAATTAACGTAATTTAGTATATTTAGAGATTTGTTTAAAAAGACCGATTCTCGTACAAAAACCGTGTTTAATGCTCAATTACATCAAAATTGAGGGAAAACATTACCCGTTGGGCCTAAATATCCCAAAAACCTCTGTCTTAATTAAGAATTTCTCTGAAATTGACGAAGAGCTCAAGGTAGAGGGGCGTTCAGGTATGAGGCCCTAAATTCCTAAGGAAAGGAAGAGTTTCAATGAATAAAATGTCGACTTTCATTCTTGTATTGCCCCTTCTTGTGCTTATATCATGCGCTTCGGGAGAAAAAACTTCATCTAGCAAAATTGTTAATGTTGATGATTCATCTGGGCAAATTGACCATTCTAAATCTTTGAAAGAGGCAGCAGCTAAGCTAGATAAGTTAACGGCTGAGGCTAAAGAAGCTGGACCAAGTGCGATTAAATACCTAGCAAGTGACTTATACTTAAAGGCCACAGATGCCTCCATAAGAGGAGACTCTCAAACAGCAGTCTTTTTATACAAACATGTTCATAATTTAGTGCCAGACGATTCTTATATTCAGAAAAAATATGCAGTAGAGCTAATCAGAGTAGGGGACCTTGAAAATAGTGAACCACTTCTTAAGAAACTTTTTGAATCAGAAAAAGATGAAAATATCGGTCTTATTTTGGGTGGAGTCTACACTGCGCTGGATAAAACGCAGTTGGCGAGGAAGACTTACCGTTCAGTTATGAGCTCTCATCCCAAAAGTGAAGAGGCCTGTGTCTTTCTTTCGAAGTCTTTTGCTTTAGAAAAGAACAAGAAAAAGGCCTATCGATTGCTAGACTCTTGCGAGAAGAAAATTAAAGGGAAAGCTATCTTTAGTTACTTCAAAGGGAAAATGGCAGTTGATGAGGGTAATAAGAAAAAGGCCATGAGGTATTTTAAACATTCACTTAAGGTCGATAAGCATTATCATCAATCAGTGATTGCGATTGGTTTGCTTCATGAAGAAAAAGAGAAGTATGAAAGTGCAGCAAAGGCCTATAAGAAATTCTTAAAAATTGAGCCTGAGAATTACCCAGTACTTTCAAGACTTGTTCAGATACTTTTTGCGACTGGAAAGTATGACGAGGTAATTAGTTATGCTGAGAAACTATCAAGCCTCGATCAAAACGATCTTAATTTAAAGGTTAGATTAGGTATCCTTTATACTGATAAGAAAAAGTATAAAGAAGCGATAGGGGTCTTTAAGGAAATTTTAATTGCGGTACCTGAATCAGATAAGATTCTTTACTACCTGGGAAGTCTTTATCAGCAAATAGAGAAGTTTCACGATGCGATTACATATTTTTCAAAAATAGAAAGTGCGAGCACTCTTTTTCATGACTCTCATGTTCAAATAGCTCAAATGCTTCAGGCAATGGCGCAAAAAGATCAAGGTCAAGAGTCTCAATACTTAGACTTTATTTCAAAAAACTCTAAAGCGAATGAAAAAATAAAACTAGAACTTGGAGTTATGCTTGCCGGTTATTGGGAAGGGAAAAATCTTTATAGCAATGCAATTGAGGTTTTAGATGGTCTCCAGTCAATTGAAGGATTTACTGAAGGGCATGAATACTACCTAGCTTCTCTTTACGAAAAAAACAAAGACTTTAAAACGGCAAGAAAAATTGTTGAGAAAATGATTGAGAAAAACCCTGAGAACCCACATGCTCTAAACTTCCTTGGTTATTCTTTATTAGAGAAAAATGAAGATATGGACAGAGCATACGTCTTAATTAAAAAAGCTGTTGAGCTAAAGCCAGATGACGGATTCATTAGAGACTCATTGGGGTGGTATTATTATAAGATCGGCAATCTAGACAAGGCTCTCGTAGAACTTAAAAAGGCTTGGGAGACAGTTAAGGATGATGTTGTCATTACAAAACACCTTGCCATCATCTATAAGGAAATGGAAAAATACGATCAGGCTAAGAAGTACTATATGGAGGCATTAGGACATTGCAAACTAGAAAGCGAAAAACAAGATGTCTTAAAAGCGTTGGAAGATCTGGAAAACGTGAGATTACCTGCTTCCCAGAAAAAGAAATCCAAAGTGCCAAAGGAGCAGAAAACATTTTCTGCTCCCGATTCAAAGTAGTTCCTCTCCTCTTTTTTTCTCTTCTTGTTCTAAATTCATGTTCTCTCTTTCAAAAATCACAAAAAATTTCAAGTTCAGACCAGTTTCTTAAATCTGTTAAACGATTCTGTTTTAGTGGTGATGGAAAAGGCCGGATAAATCTGAAAGCAAACAAATACCTTTTTCGTTATGAATCACTTTTAGAGCTTACGAAAAATTCCTGGAAGCTGGCCTTCGACATTCCTGTCCATGGAGAAGAGTTAATTGAGCTTATGTGGGAAGACAATGAACTTAGAGTGAATGGTAAGTTTTATGGACGGCTGTTAAATAGCACGCGCTCCATGAAAAATGGTCGCTATCACCGTTTTCTTTTAAAGAGGTTTTTAAGGTTCTTGGTAGACTTCTCTATGCTCACAGATTTGGATAATGAAGCCCTCAAGTGTGCTGATGACTCATGTCATGCACTCGATAAAGATTGGTCTTGGAGTCAAAAGGACTCCATTTTCACAGTCACACAAACTTTGAATGACAGACATAGACTCATTGCGAAAGGCTATAGCACCGGTAAAGATTATTTTGGAAAGTTGACGTTTTCAGTTGAAGATACTGAAAACTCTGGAGGCCCTTCAAGTGCTCTAGCATTAAGTCTTTTTGCCACAAGCTGTGACCCATGATGTAAGAAAATCTGTTTTTGTACCCCGCGTTGTATCTATTATTGCAGAAGTATTGGATATATCCTGATTTTTTATATATAAATTTCGGCTAAACCTACTTTATATCTGGTTTTAACCATTTTAATCACATGGCCACAAATGATGGTCTTAAAAGGATTGTTCTTATGAAAAAGATGATCTCAGTCTTACTTTCTATTGCCTTGGTACTTGGGCTTTCGAGCTGTACTAAAAAAGAAGTCTCTAACGATAAGGTATTAAACCTAGCTGTTAGTGCAAAAATTAAAGGTATGGATCCTATCTATGCCAATGACCTTTATTCATCTAATGAAGTCGCAAGAGTTTACGAAGGACTTCTTGAGTATCACTATCTCAAGAGACCTTATACGCTTGTTCCAAACTTGGCAGAGTCTATGCCTAAAGTTTCTGAAGATGGATTGAATTACACTTTCAAACTCAAGCAAGGGGTTACATTCCACGACGACAAAGCTTTTCCAGACAGCAAGGGTCGTGAGTTAACTGCTGAAGATTTTGTTTACTCAATTAAAAGACTAGCTGATCCTAAGCTTCAGGCTCTTGGTTGGTGGCTACTTGATGGAAAGATCAAGGGTCTTAATGAGTGGAGAGACAAGTATGCTGATCAACCTAAAGTTGATTACACTGAAGAAGTAGAAGGTCTTAAGGCCGTTGATAGATATACTCTTCAATTTAAACTTGCTAAGCCATTCCCACAGTTTCTTTATTCTTTAGCAATGCCTTTTACATTTGCTGTAGCGAAAGAAGTTGTTGAGCAATACGGAAAAGAGTTTATCAACCATCCTGTTGGGACTGGTCCATTTACTCTTTCTGAATTTAAGCAAACAAACAAAATTGAATACACAAAGAACCCTTCTTTCAGAAAGAAAGTGTTCCCATCTGAATCAAGTCCAGAATTTAAGCATATGTTAACTGATGCAGGAAAAACTCTTCCTCTCGTTGATAAAATTATCGTTAACATTCTTGTTGAATCTCAACCAAGATGGCTTAACTTTCAAAAAGGTAGAATCGATTACATTGGTATTCCAAAAGATAACTTTGACTCTGCTGTTATTCCTGGAAAAGGAATTACTGATGATCTTAAAGCTAAGGGAATTAACCTTACTGTAACTCCATCACTTGATGTAACTTACACAGCTTTTAATCACGATAATAAATTGTTTTCAAATGAGAAGCTTAGACAAGCAATGTCTGCTGCTTTTGATCCTGTAAGCTCTAATAAGTTATTTTATAACGGTACAGCTCTTCCGGCTCAGTCTGTCGTTCCTCCAGGGATTGCTGGTCATATTGAAGGGTATAAAAACCCATTCTTTGGTCAAAACATTGAGCTAGCTAAGAAACTATTAGCTGAAGCTGGTTTCCCAGAAGGTAAAGGGCTTCCTGAGATTACTTACGACTGCCCATCTTCAACAATTTCAAGACAAATTGGTGAATTCTTCAAGCAACAGATGTCTAAGATTGGTGTAAGAATTAAAGTTGTTCAAAACCCATGGCCAGAGCTTCAAAAGAAGATCAAAAACAGAACTGTAATGCTTTATGGAATCGCATGGGGTGCTGACTACCCAGATGCTGAAAACTTTTTACAACTTCTTTACGGTCCAAATAAATCTCCAGGTGCCAATGGTTCTGGATACAACAATGAAGAATTTAATCAGCTTTATAAGACAGCTGCTGTTCTTCAAGACAGCCCACAAAGAACTGCTCTCTATGAAAAAATGAACAGAATTGTGGCAGAGAAAGTTCCTTGGATTTTTGGCGTGCACAGACAAAGTTATGTATTATTTCATAGCTGGGTTAAAAACTATATCAATGCAGACTTCAATGCTGGACAAGCTCAGTACTTGAATATTGATGTGGCAGCCAAAAAGGAAGCTTCTAAGAAGCTCTAAGAGGGTATTAAGTGAATATTTGGGTATATGTCCTCAGACGACTCCTATACGTAGTTCCAATACTACTAGGGGTCTGTTTGATTATTTTTGTTCTTTTTAATGTAGTAGCAGGTGATCCAACTCACCTGCTTCTTGGTAAACACGCTACGGCCAGACAAATGGCAGAGCTTAGACACGAGTTAGGATTGGATCGACCTTGGTTCTACCAATACTTTGATCTCGTAAAGTCAGCTTTCACATTTGATTTTGGTCGTTCTTGGTCCACCAAGCAAACAATCTCTACAATGATTAGTGAAGGTGCTCTTCCTTCATTAACTCTTACGATTCCAGGTTTTGTTATTACGACAATATTGTCGGTTAGCTTAAGTCTGCTTGTTTCGTTCTATAGAGGAAGCTTCTTTGATAAATCGTCAGTGATCTTCTGTGTTGGCTTGATGAGTATTTCTTCTCTTGCTTACATTTTATTCGGGCAATGGTTTTTTGCTTACTATATGGATTGGTTTGAGATTTCCGGCTATGACTCCGGCTTCCCGAACTTTATTCCTTATATACAGCTACCAGTTCTTATATGGGTGATACTTTCTATTGGACCAGATCTGCGTTTCTATCGAACAGTGATGCTTGATGAGGTTTACCAAGACTATGTGAGAACGGCTCGCTCAAAAGGTCTTAATGAAAAGGTTATTCTTTTTAAGCACGTTTTGAAAAATGCAATGATACCTATCGTAACTTATGTGGTTATCCAGATCCCATTTCTTATTTTGGGAGCTCTACTTATCGAGTCTTTTTTCGGTATTCCAGGGCTTGGTGGGATTACACTAAATGCGATTAACTCATCTGATTTTCCTGTAATTAGGGCTATGACGATATTATCTGCTGTTGCTTACATTCTCTTCAGTGTCCTTACAGATGTTCTTTATACTGTTGTGGATCCTAGAGTGAGATTGAAATAATTTAAGGAATGAAAATGGAAAATGCCCAAGCGGTAACGACAAATATTAATAAGCCTAGAGAAGAAAAATCAAAATCACTCTGGAGACATGCTTTCGAAACGATAATGAAAGATAAGATGGCAGTTGTCTCAATTCTTATTTTTCTTTCTTATTCGGCAATTGCTCTTCTTACAACATTTGATCTTGTCGCAGGTGACTGGGCGAAAGAAGTTGGTGGAAGTTATACTGCCCCTTCAGCTGAACACTGGTTTGGAACTGACATTTTCGGAAGAAGTGTTATGGCAAAAACCTTGAAGGGAACTCAGGTTGCAATGTCTATAGGTCTTTTCACGGCCTTAATCTCAGGGTTTATTGGAGTACTTCTCGGAGCGATTGCTGGGTTCTACGGTGGGAAAGTTGATGAAGTTATTGTTTGGTTTTATACAACCTTCTCATCAATTCCAAGTATTATGCTTCTTGTTGCTATAACCTTTATCCTTGGAAAGGGACTCCTTGCAGTCTATCTGGCCCTTGGTTTCACCAGTTGGGTGAGTCTTTGTAGACTTATTCGTGGTGAAGTTATGCGACATAAAGATAGAGAATATGTCCATGCTGCGACGGCCATTGGTGGAAATGACTTTAGAAAACTGTTCAAACATATTCTTCCAAACGTTCTTCATATTGTTATTATTAATTTCTCCCTTCAATTTCAGGTTGCGATTAAGTCAGAAGTGATTCTTTCTTATTTAGGGCTTGGGGTTCAGGGAAGACCGTCATGGGGAACAATGATTGATGATGCAAAACTTGAACTCGCAAGAGGGGTTTGGTGGCAATTAGCGGCTGCAACTCTGGCAATGTTTGTTATTGTATTATCACTAAATATTCTCGGTGATGCTCTTCGTGATGCACTTGATCCGAAGCTTAAAGGTAAGTAAAATTTATCCGCTACTAATTAGGAAATAAAATGAGTGAAAAAGTTCTCGAAGTTAAAAATCTAAAAGTTGAGTTTAATACCGATAGAGGTGTTGCAACTGCCGTAAATGGAGTTAACTTTGACGTTATCAAGGGAAAAACCGTTGGTATCGTTGGAGAGTCAGGCTCTGGAAAATCAGTTTCAGCTTTATCTATAATGAGACTCATTCCTAATCCTCCAGGGAGAATTTCTGCAGGAGAGATTCTTTTTAAAGGTGAAAACCTTTTGAATATTCCTATGGAAGACATGAGAAGGATTAGAGGAAATAAAATCGCTATGATTTTTCAGGAGCCAATGACTTCATTGAACCCTGTTTTTACTGTTGGAAATCAAATTGAAGAAGTTTTAGAACTTCACCAAAGCCATTTGTCTTCAAAAGAAAGGAGAGAAAAGGCCATTGATATGCTTAGGCTTGTAGGTATTCCTTCACCTGAGCAAAGAGTTGGAGAATATCCCCACCAAATGTCGGGTGGTATGAGACAAAGAGTTATGATTGCCATGGCCCTTTCTTGTGAACCTGATGTTCTTATTGCTGATGAGCCAACAACAGCTCTTGATGTTACGATTCAAGCTCAAATCCTTGAGCTTATGAACAAACTACAAAAAGAATTGGGAATGGGAATCATTATGATTACTCACGACCTTGGTGTTGTTGCTGAAACTTGTGATGATGTTGCCGTTATGTATTGCGGTCAGATTGTTGAACATGCCGATGTTAAGACACTCTTTAATCATCCTCAACATCCTTATACAAAGGGTCTAATTGAATCTATTCCAAGTTTTGATTCCACTACTGGTGAGAAACGCGAAAAACTTGCAACAATTGAAGGGATGGTTCCTTCTCTTTTTGATTTACCTCAAGGTTGTAACTTTCAGGACAGATGTGAGTTTGCAACTGATGAATGTAAAACGAAAGAACCATCTTTGACTCCAATAGCTACTGAACATGAAGTCAGTTGTTTCAACCCACTCAAGTAAAAAAGGTTTTTTGAATTATGAGCGATTATTTATTAGAAGTTAAAAACCTTACAAAAAGATTCCCAATTAAAGGCGGGCTTTTTGGAAAAGAAGTTGCCGCTGTTAAGGCCGTTAACAATGTTTCATTTAAAATTAAAAAAGGTGAAACCCTTGGGCTAGTAGGTGAGTCAGGTTGTGGAAAGACAACTCTGGGAAGATCAATATTAAGATTGATTGAACCAACTTCAGGTGAGATCTTTTTTAATGGTGAAGATATTGTAAAATTCGAGTCTGATAGACTGAGACAAGTCCGAAGAAAAATGCAGATTATTTTTCAGGATCCTTACGCCTCTCTTAATCCAAGAATGACTGTTGGTGCAATTCTTTCTGAGCCTATGGAAATTCATAAATTAAATATAGGTAAAGAAGTTAGAAAGAAGAGACTTTATGAACTTCTTGATCAAGTCCAGCTTCCAAAAGATGCTTTGAATAAGTATCCGCACGAATTTTCTGGTGGTCAAAGACAAAGAGTTTGTATTGCAAGAGCTCTTGCTGTTGAGCCTGAGTTTATTGTTTGCGATGAGCCAGTTTCTGCACTTGATGTTTCTGTTCAGGCCCAGGTTGTGAACTTACTTATGGATCTTCAAAAAGATTTAGGACTTACTTATCTTTTTATTGCACACGATTTAAAAGTTGTTGAGTATATTTCATCTCGTGTTGCTGTTATGTATCTTGGAAATATGGTTGAAGTTGCTGAGTCTCATGAGCTTTATGGGGGATCAAGACACCCTTATACTAAAGCATTATTCTCGGCCATTCCTCAGCCAAATCCAAATATTAAACATGACAGAATATTACTTGAAGGGGATATTCCTTCTCCGATGAACCCTCCAACGGGTTGTCATTTTCACCCAAGATGTTGGCAAGCTAATGATGAGTGTAAGCAAACTTACCCAAGCATTACTAACCAATCGGAAACACATGAATATAAATGTCATAATCCGATTCAACTTTAAAACTTTCTTTACATTTTCTTAAGATAAAAGGCCTCAACTTTGAGGCCTTTTTTAATTGAGTCAAATCCTCAAGCAAGCTCTCAAAATTTAATAACTTTAATATTTTACCCGATAAGTAAGGGGTATCTCCCGTTGAACTTTTAAGGAGTGAAATGGAAAAAAATAGTGCGAGCAATTCAAGTTTTTTATCAGAAGAATCTTTTGATTCTGGCGAAGTTTCAAATGAAATCAGTTTTGATGAACTGAATAATTATTATTTTTCTCCGGGAAAAATAACCTGGAAAGGTAGATTAAATATTTGCTCAGCTGGAGACGTTGTTGATCACACGTATTTGGAAAAGTTCAAAAAACTTACAGATACGATTCCGTGTGAATTCAAAATGTATTCTTGGAACTTAGATCGCTTTTCAAAATTTATAACAGAGATTAAAGAAGCAAAAGGTTATACAGACAGAGCAAAAGCTAGAGTTAATTTTTTAAATTGGTTCAAAAAAGTTTACTGGGAAGGAAAACTTGAAGGATCGTTGTTAGATCTAATGGAATCTTGCCATAGGAATTTTTATAATCTTCCGAAAGATTTAGAAGAGGCATGGACAACTAAAAGTATTGATCTTTTTAGAGTTTACTCTTTGCAAGGCTCACTGATGGTTTGCTTTGCTATTGCTTTAGGTTACTCAGACTTCAAAAGCCTGAAGGACATATATCACCTACCTTTCTTCTATGATGCTTCACTTTTAGACTCATTAACTTTTAATACTGTTTCGGCGATCTCAACTGAATGGGAAGATAAAGGAAATAGTTTAAGTTTTATCAATAATAGTTCTGCGACAGCTAACGAGAAAAGCCTATTTAAGGCACATGCAGAGCAAGCATTCAAGGGAAGAGAAGATCTTGAAGAGTCATTCTTTAGTATGAAGAATCTCGCGCCAGTAATCTCTAGACACCATGAGAGAATTGATGGAAAGGGCTTCCCTCACTCTTTGAATTGGAGTGAATTGTCAGATCTCGAAACACTAGTCATTTTTGTTTCTCATAATTATGGATCTGAAGAAGTCGATTTCGATAATGAAAACACACATGTCTATCTAAATGGAAGAATGAATAATGAAGTTTGTAATGAAGGAACACTTTCACCGAGATTAGAATCGATGATTGTAGGAATATTTAAAAATTTGGATAAAGAGCTAGCTGACTTAGACCTGATTGGGGCTTAATGACAAAGAAGAAGTATAAATCTATTTATGATTCAATCTCAGGAGATCTTGAAGAACTCTTAGTGGATCTAGGTTTAGAACTTTCAGATGAAGGTGAACAAGATGATGTTCTTGTTATAGGACCTTCTGATTCAGAGTCACATTTAACTTTAGATCAACCTCCATCTATAACAGAGTTCTTTCAAAAGAAAGGTGAGGCCGTAGTTTGTCCTCATGCTTTAAAAGATCCTCTATTTTCACAGATGGTAAGAAACGTTTTAAAAGAAGGTGGATTCATTAATGTTGAAGGAATGTCTGGTGGGCAGATCCTCGATTCTGAAAATGTTAAGATGGTTGATCATATGAGTGTTGGATATTATTCTGACATCATCTCTACAGATGCTTTTGAACTTGGCTTTAATTTTGTGAGAGTTCGAAACTATCTATCTAATGCCCTTACTTATTTTAGTTATTTAAATAAAGGTGATATTGCTTTTATACCAGTTGATATTGAGTATGGAACTAATGATACACATATGATGGTTCAAGTTCATGCGAATGTTCAAAACTTTGTTAAAGATTACCTTTGGGAATCTCTTGGGGATGAAGAAGCAAAATCTCCTTTTTCTGCTCTACTCAAAAATGCTTTATCTCAAACTGATTTTTTAAGTGTCACATATCTTAAGTCTGCTGGAAAAGTGATCTTCACATCTGCATGGAGTAAGAAAATTCCAATTGAAGGTTGGTTCACTTCTCTTGCCATTAAAGACATTCAAAGCTTTGAAGAAAGGAAAGAAGAACTACTTACAAGGCCAAGAGTGAAAGTTGTTAAGACTACTGTAAAGATGGAGTCTGATGACCTTCCTGGGAAGTCCACGGGTCTTATGGGTGGAACAGAGGACAACAAGAAAAACTTAGTGAAAATAAAAAGAGTTGTTGAGGTTATTCAAAAAGTTAAGAAATCTGAAGGAGTAGAAGTAGAAGAGGTTACTCAAGAAGATATCGAAGCCATGATTAATAATATGGATCCTGAAAAACTGGGTGATATATCTGATGATGAAAAAGAATATATATTAGGAGCAGTTAAAGATCCGAAAGAGTTGAATAAAATTGATGCTGGCATTGATAGAGTTCTAGATAACTTTGAAGGAGAAAAGTACGTTGATCTTTTCTCTGAGAGTATTGAAGATTTAAGTGCTGAAGAAGTAAACACTTACTTGAAGAAAGGTGAAGGGGAAGACGAAGGGGTTTCTGAAGAAATCTGGGAAGTGAAAAAAGGAAAGATCGTTGAGGACCTAAAAAGTAATAGTGAGGAGATTCGGAAGTCTGGTGGTGGTAGAACTGAGCTGAATGCGGAAGTTTTAAAATTAGTCACTCGTGAACTAGAGGCTATTGAAGACGATTGTGCTCCTATGGTTAATGAACTTTCTGACAAAGTTACTGAGCAAATGATAAGTGAAAAGATTGAGAGCTCAGGTGGAAATGTAGAAACGATGGCCCTTGAACATTCAAGAGAAGTTCAGACCCTTCAAAATCAAGTTTCTTCAGCGAATGAACGTGCCACTCGAATGAAAAAACTTATCGATATTATGAAAGGTCAAATTGCGAGTATGGCCGCAAAAGAAAAAAACTTAAATGGTGCAGAAGGAACTTCAGACAACTCAAATTCAGATCATGAAGTAACTGATTTAAAAAAACAATTAAATAATGCTTTAGCTGAAATTAAAAATAGAGATAGTACGATCGATAAAATTAGAAAATCTAATGAAATGGAGTCCGGTAGTAATGATGAAACGACATCTGCTGCGGTTGAAGAGAAGATGCAAGAGGTTGACTCTAGCCTCGAAAATATTTCGAGTGACTCTGATAACATAGAAGAGCAATTGAACAAGAAGGTCTTGTTCCTTAAAAATGCACTTGAACAACAAACAAGAGAAACAAAGCAACGAGACAGTACGATTCAAAAGATTCGTCAAAGTAATGAAAAAATTATTGAAACCAAAGATAAAGAAATTGAAAAGCTTAAAAATAAACCAGTGTTTGGGGGGCCAGCGGCTCAAGGTTCTAATGCTGGTGGAGAGGCCAGTGAAGGTGAGAGCTTAAATGCAATTGAGCTTGATGAAGAAAATAAAAATCTTAAAACTCAATTGGAGATGATGACAAATCGTCTCTCTCAATTGAATGAAAATATGGAAGCGAAAACAAAAGCCGCTACTCAAAAAGCTGAAGCAGACATGCTTAAACTTAGACAAGATAATCAAAAAGCGACTTCCACAATTAATAAACTTAAAGAAGAGAAAGAGCGTGTAAATAGACTACTTAAGAAGAGTCAACAATCTTCCAGTATGCTTGAGGAAGATGTTCGCTTGTTAAAAATTGAAGCCAGTCATAGAGAATCAGAGCAAAAAGAGGCCAAGGCGGCAGGAGGTGCAAGCTCTGGTGATGCGGCCAAAGTTAAAGAACTACAAAATAGAGAAGTTCAATTCACTGAAAAGCTGAAAGCAGCATCTCTAAAGATTAAATCTTACGAACAGAAAATAAAATTTATGCAGGCCCAAGTTAATGCTACGCAAGGTGGCGGCCAAGGCAAAAAGAAAAAAGGTCCTGGGAGAGCTGAGGCAGCTGGTGGCAATGATCAGAAGTTTCAACTCAAGATCAAGCAGCTTGAAACCCTTAAAGGAAAGGCTGAGGAGGCCACTAAGAAGGCCCAGGCTGATCTTAACAATGCCAAAAAGAGTAATGTTCAGCTTAAGTCTGAGCTTAATGCCACCAAGTTAAAACTTGATGAGGCCGAAAGAAAAATCGGTAAAAAGGCCTCCTAATTTCTCTCTTGTCATCATGATTTCAATTTATTAAACTGCATTTCACGAAAACCATACGTATTCTATGCGTTACATCTGTGCCCAGGTGGTGAAATTGGTAGACACGCTAGACTTAGGATCTAGTGCTTCGGCGTGGAGGTTCAAGTCCTCTCCTGGGCACCATTTATATCTCAATTAAGCCAGCATTAGACTGGCTTTTTTATTGGCACTAAGTGGCTATCCCTTCGAAATTGAGCTTAACTCCTTTTTAATCACCATTTATAAGTGACTGAATTTTAATGATTTTTTCCCTGATGGCACTATTGTTCACTATGGGAAAACAAAGAAAAATACAGGGTTACGTTAAAACAAAACATTTTGTTGAGAGACAAAAGGAGAGGCTCGTTTCTGACAAGCAAGTCGAACTTATTATTGAAAACGGAGAAAGCGTTGAAAATGATGAGGGTTATATCGTCTATACTTTTAATCAATATACTCTTGTAACAGACCCTTGGTCTGAGAGTCTGATAACAGTCCACGCAGAAGGTAATCATATAAAAAGCCCCAAAGTATTATCGCTATCTGCTGCGAGGGAAATTAAAAACGATCTTCAAAAATCGGCAGAGGCAGGAGTGTTAGTTGGAGAAACTTTTTCAAATGAGTTTTACCAAGAAATGCATAAAGAAAGGGTAAAAGTATTATCAGAAATAGAAGATGAAGAAAGTGAATCAGCTGAAGTTATAGATATAAATGAATACCTAAAGAAAAAGTCTGCTTAATTATTTTCTTTGAATTTGGTAAGTGGAAAAAACTGCATATTAAACTGGTAGACTTCATCGCCAGGGTTGTCTTCCATCAACTTTGAAAAATTAATTTGAAACTCTCGAATGAGTTTTTTTGCCTCATCAATTTTTTCTTTTTTCATACTTAAAGTACTCGAATGAAAGGCCCTTTGATTAATGGGAAGCTCAAATGCATCTTGCGTGAGTCCAGTAACTTCATGGTGAAAAGTTCTCGCTTGAGACCTTGTAAATCCATCACTTGGCTGAATAACTTGACTGGTAGCCCTGAGACGACCACTTGGACTTCTCTCCAGAGCACCATACTCAACTAGTTTTTGAACAATTTCCTTAGACTCATCAGGAGAGAGTTTCCCTCCTAATTTTGTACTTATCCATTTAGGGTCCTCATCAAACTCATCCATTTGTGTAAGTTCTCTAATGGCAAATGCACGCCAATCAAAAAATAAGGGCTTCTCTTCTTTATTTTCTTCAAGGCCTTTTTGCTCTAAGAGAAGAACTGTAAGAGTAGGATCATCTTTTGTTTGCTTTTGAATTTTTATAAGTTCATGGAAATAATTCTTATCTGGCTCATTAAATTTAAAGTAATTACAAAAAGTATCAGCAAGCTTCTTTGAGGGATGCCTTTTTCCTTTAAGTATCATTGAAAGAGTAGAGGCCCCATTTAGACCTAAATCCTTTGCCCAAGAACCATACGACCAATAGGGATTTGAAAATTTTTTAAACTGAGCAAAGTCCTTTAGGAAGTCTCGATAGTTTTTATATTCTTGAATATCGGGCTGTTTTACGTTCATTATCAATAGCTTATCATGTTCACAAAAATAGTGAAGGGTGTTCACATTTGCCGTGAATGAAGTTCACTTTTATTGTGAATGGTGGTTCACAAATCTAGTGAAGGAAAACTGACTGTAATAGTCGGAAATGGGTTGAAGTTTTAGGTGAGATTTTCTACAAGTGTATCAGCCCAACTGGAGATGGAAATGTTGAAGTTCTTATCGATGATAATTTTAGTTACTGTTATGCTAGGTTCTAATAAAGCTAATGCATTTGTTGCAGCATCAAATCTTATTGGAGATAAAGATACTCAGGTGGTTTATTACCCAACTGGTGTTCACAACATTGATCGTGTTCATGAAGATATTAAAAACTTTGTTTCATCAATGGTATTTTCTAGATGTGAGAAAGAATCTTTTAAGGGTGTAGAAACACTAATTGTAAGAGGCGTGGACGTCCAAACGGAGTCCTTTGCTGTAGAGAACTTGAGTACTTTCTACCGAATTGGTATTGAAGTGAAGTACAAAGACAAGCTCCAGAAAGCCGATGATGTAATTAATCTTGCGATAGTTCAAGACGACAATTTTGTCCTGGATTATCAAGATATATCTCTCGTTTCCCTTGGTTCCACTAGTGGAATCACCTGTCGCTAAACTGCTAAAGAAAAGCGCCCACCGCCAGGGCGCTTTTTTTTTATCCTTTTTATGATTCACTAGATTTCTTATAATGTACGCTCACAATCAAATTGGGAGTTTTGGTGAAGTCTTTTAGTCTCTTATCTCTTTTACTTTTTAGTAATATTTTATTGGCTGAAAATAGAGTTTGCTTAATCAAAAACCAAGATGTTCTTGTTAGTGATGAAGTTCAACATAAGTTTAGCTTTGGACTAGAAAAACCAGGTCAGTCAACTTTTCAAAATTACCTCATCATGTTCTTTAATCGAAGTGGATATATTCATCTCATCGTTAAAGATACCAAGTCAGGATCTAAGATTTCTAGCCAGTATGGAAAAGATCAAAAACATATCGCTCTTAATATAACTCCTCATTTTCGTTTGAACTGCTACACAGATTCAAGATTTGCAAAAATGAATTCTTTAATGGAGGAAAATAAATTTGATGCCACATTGGCAGATATTGCAGAACTTAAGGATTATAAATCTAATATTGCTTTAAAAATAAATAAGACATTAACATTCAAATACAATCAAAAGCTCGTTCAAAAGGGGATGCGTCCAATACTCTTTCAATATGGAAATATTTATACGGCAGATGATCCTAGGGATGAAGACAAAAATCATTGTACTTTTCAAGTTGGAATAAAGGTTAATAAGGATATCAGGATTTATTCAGGAACTTTGCTCAAAGTAAAAGAGGTTAACGTATTTAATAATTCATCAAAAAGAATTGTCATAAGCTATAGCTTTGTTGATACCACTGCAGGTAAAAAAACAATTGAAAATACTGAATATTCTCCACTATCCCTAGAATGTTCTATTCGAAAGCAAGATAAATTGACATATGATCTATTTAAGAAGATTACAGGTGAAAGAATCGAAATAGGGATAAAGAATAAATGATTAACTTAAATTATTTTATGGGTAAGAAAATTCTTATTACTGGAGCAGCCTCTGGACTTGGTCGAGAGCTAGCTGTAAATCTTTGCACTGTAGCTGAAAGATTAATTTTATTAGATATAAATGAAGAAGGACTGGAGAAGACGGGGGATGTCTGTCGCGCCCGAGGAAGTTATATTGCTTTATATAAAACAAACCTTTTAGAAGAAAATCCATTAGAAGAAATTGTTGAAAAAGAGGATTGTCCAGATATTATCATAGCCAATGCAGGTGTAGGGGGAGTTAATCCGGCCCATTCTTTTGATGAAGGAATTGATTCAAGAATTATGGGAATTAATTATTATGGAGTTGTGAAAACCCTCAGTCCATTTCTTAAAAGAATGTCAGAGAGAGAAAGTGGTCATATTGTTGGAATTTCTTCGTTGGCCAGTATTAGAGGATTACCTGGGGCTGCAAGTTATTCTGCTTCAAAGGCTGCCCTCAATAATTTCTTAGAGAGCATTAGATTAGATTTAGCTCCTTATAATGTGAAGGTAACGACTGTGCTTCCAGGCTTTTTAGCAACACCAATGGCAAGTCATGATGAATTTACGATGCCTTTTAAAGTAACTGTCGAGAAGTCTGCATTTCATGTATTAAAAGCAGTTTCAAATGGTAAAAAGAGATATGCATTCCCATGGGTAATGGGAATACTAAGTCTTTTAAATAAATTTATGCCGATCTTTTTGTATGATAGATTGTTGCCCCTAATATCGGGGCAATCAAAAGAGATGAAACCAAAAATATTTTAATTATTTGATTACCATATTAACAATTTTCTTTGGCACAACAATTAACTTTGCTAGATTTTTTCCCTCTAAAAGTCTTTTCGTGCGATCGTCTGCCATAACGGCTTCTTCAATTTGATCTTTTGAAAAATCCATAGGGAGATCAATAAGAAACTTCATTTTCCCATTCACTGATATCGGACAAGACCAAGTTGTCTCAATTAAGAATGATTCATCATGAACTGGAAACTCAGCTACTGTTGCTGTCTCGTTATTCCCAAGTTGTTGCCATAGCTCTTCACTTATATGTGGAGCAAATGGACAAAGAACAATAACGAGTTTTTCTAGAATTTCACGTTTATTACACTTCTGATCAGTAAGTTCATTTACACAAATCATCATTGCTGAAATTCCAGTATTAAAATCGAAGTTTTGAATATCACCATCAACTTTCTTAATACATTTATGTAAAGACTTTAACTCGTCCGGAGTTGCTTTTTCGTCACTCACTTCAAATTTTTCATCAGTATGGAAAAGTTTCCAAAACTTAAGAAGGAAACGATAAACACCTTCAATACCGGCAGTATTCCATGGCTTCGATTGTTGAATAGGTCCTAAAAACATTTCATATAATCTAAAAGTATCAGTACCGTATTTCTCAATAATGTCATCTGGATTAACAACGTTGAAAAGTGACTTGGACATTTTTTCGTTTGCGACTCCGCAATTGTATTTCCCATCTTCTAAAAGAAATTCAGCATCTTTGAAATCTGGGCGCCATTTCTTAAAAGCTTCAGTATCAAGAATATCATTTTCAACAATATTCACATCTACATGGAGAGTTGAAGTTTCATATTTGCTTTTTAGACCTTGGGAGACAAATTGTTTTGTTCCTTTTACTCGATAAACTAAATTGGATCTACCTTGGATCATTCCTTGGTTGACTAGCTTTTTAAAAGGCTCTTCTTTGCAGACATAACCTAAGTCATATAGAAATTTATTCCAAAATCTTGAATAGATAAGATGTCCTGTGGCGTGCTCTGTTCCACCAATATAGAGATCTACATCTTGCCAGTATTCATTGGCTTCTTTAGAGACTAGGCCTTTGTCATTTTTAGGATCCATGTATCTTAAGTAATAAGCACTAGAACCTGCAAAACCTGGCATCGTAGACATTTCAAGTGGGTGCCCGTCTTTTGTTTTCCAATTCTCAGCTCGGCCGAGAGGTGGTTCACCTGTCTCTGTTGGTTTAAAAGCATCAACTTCAGGAAGTTTAAGAGGCAAGTCAGATTCTTCAAGAGGTGTTGGAACTCCGTCTTTAAAATATATTGGAAATGGTTCTCCCCAGTATCTTTGTCTTGAGAAGATTGCATCTCTCAAACGAAAATTAATTTTTCTGAACCCTAATCCGCGTGAGTCAATTTCTTCAACGATTTTAGGAATCGCATCTTTAACATCAAGCCCATTGATAAGCTCGCTGTTAACAAGCTTTCCTGATTTGGCATCATAACTTTCTTCTTGGACATTCCCACCAGAGACAACTTCAACGATTGGAATGTCGAAATTTTTGGCAAAGGCCCAGTCTCTTTCATCGTGTGCAGGAACCGCCATGATAGCACCAGTCCCATAACTTCCTAAGACATAGTCACCAATCCAAATCGGAATATCTTCATTTGAAAAAGGATGTTTACAATAACCACCAGTGAATACACCACTAATTGTTTTGTCTTGCATTCTTTCTCTTTCAGATCTTATTCTCGCTTTGCCTAGGTAAGTATCAACTTTTTCTTTTTGCTCAGGAGTTGTTACAAGGTCAATAAGATCTGACTCTGGAGCTAAAACCATAAATGTCACACCGTAAACAGTGTCTGGCCTGGTTGTGAAGACTTCCATTCTTTGATCAGAGTCTTTGATTGGAAAGTAAACTGTTGCTCCTTCACTTCTTCCTATCCAGTTTTTTTGCATTTCTTTAAGAGAGTCAGTCCACTCGAGATTCTCCATTGCGTCTAAAAGTCTTTGGGCATAGGCCGTAACTCTCAAACACCACTGTTTCATCTTCTTTTGTTCTACAGGATGACCACCCCTTTCTGAGACACCATCTTTCACTTCGTCATTGGCTAGTACTGTTCCAAGAGCTGGACACCAGTTCACCATTGTATCTGCAAGATAAGCTATTCTGAACTGTTGTAATACTTCTTCTTTTTTGGATTCGTTAAAGTTGCTCCAGTCTGAAGCTGTAAACTCTTCTTCAAATTCTGTCGCAGCATTAATACCTTGAGTTCCATTTTTTTCGAACATAGAAACAAGTTCACTAACTGCTTGAGCTTTGTCTGATTTTTTATCATACCAAGAATGAAACATTTTTAAGAAGGCCCATTGGGTCCACTTGTAATATTCTGGTTCACAAGTCCTAACTTCTCTTTCCCAATCAAAGCAAAATCCGATTTTATCTAACTGCTCTCTATAGCGTTTAATATTCTGTTCAGTTGTAACTGCGGGATGCTGTCCGGTTTGGATTGCATATTGCTCGGCAGGTAAACCAAAAGCATCGTAGCCCATTGGATGGAGTACATTAAAACCTTTGAGTTTTTTATATCTAGCAAAAATATCTGAGGCGATATAGCCAAGTGGGTGTCCTACATGAAGCCCGGCCCCGGATGGGTATGGAAACATATCGAGTACAAAGAACTTTGGCCTACTTTTGTCTTCAGTAACCTTATAGGTCTGGTTGTCTTTCCAGAATTTCTGCCATTTATCTTCAATTTGAAGGAATTCGTATTTCATCTGCTGTGCCCTTGTTGGTGATGAAATTAAAGGTTTGAATATGACACAGAACCGTGAATCCGTAAATATAGGTAAATTGGCTAAGGATTAATTGAAGAAAGTTATAAGTGCTTGAAAATATTGGCTTTTTACTTGCTTGGTTCGATTCCAAGTTTCTCTAATACACGAAGGCCATCTTCTACGCCTCTTAGGAGTTCACTTACTTCATTCTCTCCTAGGATTGACCTCAACTCTTTGTTGATTTCGGCCAGCTCGCTTTCTTCTTTTTCGTGATGGAAATATTTCATTTGTGAATCCTTTGTCTCGTATTTGAGACGGACTAAACATGTCTTATTTTCGGAATTTTGGCAATCCTCTTTAGGGGATTAATGACAAATAATAGAGAAAAGTTGGATTAATATTTGATCAAAACTGACAGTTATCAAATGTTTCTGATCTTAATCAGTGTATTGGAAGTAAAAGTAATTAAGATATAAGATAATACTCTGAAAACACATGATTATAAGGATGTATGATGAAAATTGGAATTCTGCTCGCTTTAATGACTTTTGGGCAATTAACTTTCGCTCAAGCTAAGCCAAAAACTACTCAGCAAGTGATGAATCAAGTCTTTGATTCATTTGTTAAACTTGTTCCTTATATGAATAATGAAATGAAGTTTCAGGATCCTAAATCATCCGGCGTTATTATTTCTAATCTGACTAATATTTCAAATGCTTTTAAAAACTCAGAGCATATAAAGACGTTTCAGACTCCAGGCTTTCAACCTTCCTACGATGTTGTAAAAGATCATGTCCAACATACGATAGATGCTTTTAATACTAATAATAAACTTTTTGCTCGAACTAGATTGAAGGCCACTGCAAGTTTATGTATTTCTTGTCACACACAACTCAGTGGAGGGAAGAGAGGTTTTATAAAATCTGTAAATGCGGTTGGGAGAGGAACTTTTGATAATGATTTTGAATATGGAGAATTTTTATTTGTTACAAGAAACTTTAATAAAAGTGTTCGATATTTAGACAGAGCAATTGAAAACCGCATTAAAACAAATAAAGAGCTACAGAAAATTAATAAGAAAGTAGGACCAAATGGGGCCGAGGGATATCTCGATAGATCGATTAATCAAGCTCTTCGACGGATGTTAACTATTTACACAAAAGTTTATTTCAGACCAGATAAGGCCATTACCCTTCTCTCAAAATATGAAAACCACAAAGGTCTTTCAAAAATGGTGAGAGAAGATGTACAGAATTGGATGAAGCAGTTAAGGAAATGGAGAAATAGTAAAACTAATTATAAATTGAATAAAGAAGCAGATCTTCGAAAATTTATCTCGTCACATCTTGATCCTATTATTAAAGAAGAGAGATCTGTAGAAGACGGTAGCCATGATGTTACTTTACTTGTTGCTAGTGGTTTCTTGACCAAGTTTTTGAATCAAAGAGGAAAGAGTGATCTTGTTCCTGAAATTCTATATTGGTTAAGTATTGCTGATAGGACTTTAAATTTTAATTTCTTTTACTCTTTGTCTGATGTTTATTTAAAAGAGTGTATCGTTAAATATCCAAAAAGTACTTTTGCCTCAAAATGTTATAAGGAATACGAGCAAAATGTAATTTTTGGCTACTCTGGCTCAGGTGGAACGAGTATTCCTGAAGAGGAAAAGAAAGAGCTTCAAAGACTTAAGAAAATTCTTCAATAATAGTGGATAAAGATCAATATGACGTCATTGTTATTGGGGGAGGGGCATCTGGGCTTTTTGTCTCTTCACTTCTTGGAAAACAGGGGAAGAAGACTCTTCTGATAGAACACAATAAAGAGTTTGGAAAAAAAATTCTCATTTCTGGTGGTGGTCGCTGCAATTTTACAAATGCTAACTCGACACCTGAAGACTTCTTTGGAAAAAACCGTCATTTTCACAAATCAGCACTTTCTGGATATAAGCCTTCTGATTTTATAGATTTGTTAAAGAAATATAAAATCGAATGGTATGAAAAGAAAGATGGGCAGCTCTTTTGTAAAGAATCAGCTGCTCAAGTAAGAGATATGCTGGTTAGAGAGTGTGAAACTAATAATGTAAAACTGTTAACCAGCTGTCATGTAAAATCTATTGAACACGATCATTATTATCATTTAGAAAGTACTAAGGGCGATTTTAAGTCTGAAAATGTTGTCATAGCTTCTGGAGGACTTAGTATCGCTCCTATTGGTGCCACTGACTTTGGTCATCGAATTGCTAGCCAATTTGGACATAAACTAATTAACCCCGAGCCTGCTTTAGTTCCTTTTGTCTTAGAACCCTCATTTTCTGAATTGAGTGGAGTAAGTTTGCCTGCAAAGGTGACCACTGGGAAAAATGAAATAACAGAAGACCTACTTTTTACTCATAAGGGAATGAGTGGTCCCGCTATTTTAAAAATTTCTCTCTATTGGAATATTGGGGACAAGATAAAGATTGATTTTACTTTGGGAAGAGTTCGAGAAGATTTTTTGAAAGGTGTCGGTGCTAAAACTATTTTAAATGCGTTGGCATTAAGTGCTCCAAAAAGGTTTGTAGAATATATTCTTGAAGAGCTTAATGTTGATAAAGACAAAAAAGTTAATGAAACTTCAAAGAAAGATTTGAACAAAATATATGACTTCCTAAGTAATTTTTCTTTTACTCCTGCTAGGACCGAAGGTTTTAGGAAGGCCGAAGTTACACGAGGAGGAGTTGATGTCTCTAAAATTTCTTCGAAAACAATGGAATCAAACCTTCAGAAAGGCTTATTCTTTATCGGGGAAGTATTAGATGTTACTGGTCAGCTTGGTGGATTTAACTTTCAGTGGGCATGGGCAAGTGCTTACGCTTGCGCACAAGGTTTAGAGTAAAATTCTCCGGAGAGCTAATTCTAGCTACTCCGGATATTACTATTGAATATTTCTGTCGAGAACCTGCCTGTACTGATCAATAGGTTGAACGCCAGTTAAATTTTCCTGAAGCTCTCCATCTTTAAAAATCATTACAGCAGGAATGCCTCGAATGTTTAACGAGGATGCCAGTTCTGGTTCCTTGTCGACATCAATCTCAAAGACATCTGCTTTTCCTGTGTACTCAGATGATAATTGATTTAATGTCGGTTCAATGGCCTTGCAGGGACCACACCAGTCTGCTCCAAACTTTATTAATTGAACTCCGCTAGAGTCCTTCACTGTGCTTTTAAATGTTTCGTTCGTAAGAGTTCTAATTGTCATAATATCTCCATGTTTATGTTGATACTTATAAGTGTTCAAAGTCGTTAGAACGTTACACTTTATTTAATTATACTATACTGATCAGTATATTCAAGCGCTTGGCGAATTTTCTCTTTAAGTGATTGTAATTATAGTTATTTTTAATGTTCTTGTTTGGTGTCGGGTTTGTGTTATTCTAATTTTGTATTAATTAATAGATAGAATGGTCTGTATGATAGATGCCTAGATCTAAAAGAGAACAGCTGATGGATGCGGCCTTAGACCTTTTCATGGAAAAGGGGTTTAAGGCAACAGGAATTGAGGCAATTCTTAAAGAAGCGCGAGTCGCTAAGATGACTCTCTATAAACATTTTAGTTCTAAAGATGAACTAGTCCTTGCTGTTCTTAGAAGGCAAGATGAAGAAATTAGAAATCGTTTATTTTCAATTGCAAAAAAATCAGGAAAAAATCCACTCAGTCAGATCACCGGGTTGTTTGAAGGTCTAAGCAAACTCGTCGGTAAGAAGTATAATGGCTGTCTTTTTACAAAAGCTTCTTTTGAATACAAAAATGACAATCAATCGATAAAAAGATTTTCTATAGAACACAAAAGCCTTATTAAAGAATTTATTGATGAGCGACTTGTTGAGCTTAAAATAAGTGATGAATCGGTTGGGACTCAAATAATGATTCTATACAATGGATCATTAAATGAATGCCAAATGATGGATTGTAAAGATCCCTTAATAATTGCTCAGAAAATGGTAGCGGATTTGATTACTCGCAACCTGGAGGCCCGGACTAATGATTAAAAGAATAATTTTTTCTGGAGGAGGAAGTGGAGGACATGTAATGCCTGCTCTGACTCTTATCGAAGAATTAAAAAATAAGGGTTATGAAATCGAATATATTGGCGGAAATGGGATTGAAAGTGAAATAGTTCCAGGTAAAGAAATTAAATATCACTTGATTCATACCGGAAAGTTGAGACGATATTTTAGCTTTCAAAATATGATTGATCTTTTTAAGGTCGGTTTAGGAGTCATTGAAGCTTTTTTTATATTGCTTAGAAAATCTCCCATGAATACTTTGGTCTTTAGTACTGGTGGATTTGTCAGTGTACCTGTCGTTGTTGCGGCTTGGCTTACAGGCAAAAAGATTTTTATCCATGAACAAACTTCAAGAGTAGGTCTAGCAAATAAAATTGCTTCTAAATTTGCAGATAAGATCTTCATTTCGTTTGAAGAGTCATTTAATTATTTTCCCAAAAATAAAACGGTATATTCTGGATATCCAGTTAGAGACTCTTGTCATTCAGATTCAATAGGTAAGGTTCTGATTGATGGGAAAGAAGTTAATAATTCAGATCGACCTATTCTCTTTATAACAGGTGGGGGGAATGGGGCAAAATTATTAAATGAAAAGATTAAAGAGAATCTCGCAGAGTTATCTCAAAAATACTTAGTGATTCATCAGGTCGGAAAACAATTTATTGATGAGTATGAGAAACTTAAATCTGATTATTACATTCCAGTAAAGTTTGTTGGTGAAGAGATGATAGACCTTTTTAAGCTTTCTTCTGTTGTTCTTAGTCGAGCTGGGGCGGGAACAGTGAGTGAACTCATTTCATTAAACAAGAGAAGTATTTTTATTCCTTTGAAAATTGCTCAAAAAAATGAGCAGTATCATAATGCTATGGAAGCTCAAAAGAAAATTGGAAGTATGGTAGTTGAGGAAGAAGAGTTTAGTAGTCTTAAACTATCGACTCTTTTAGATTCTTTTTTAAGCAATAAAATAGAAATTAAAGAAACTAAAGTAAGTGATGGAAAAAAAATAATAATTGAAGAAGTTGAAAAGTTATTTTCTTAAAAATAAAGAAGATACTTTACGAGGGCTTCACCTTCTCTTTCAAATCGGGTGTAAGAAGTTTCAAGCGAATTGTTCTCAAATAATTCCATTCGAAGGGAACCAGAGTATTCATATGTCCATTCATGATCAGTAAAAAATCGTCTTATGTATTCACCTTTTAAAAAAGCTTGAAACTTATCTGTAAATCTTAGAACAATACCACCTTCTGGACCTGCTCCAAAGCGATAGCCTTTGTCTCCGATATTTTTCCATGCTTCAGCTTCAGTAGAAAGGAGAACGTAATAAACAAGCCAGTTAAAATCTTGGCTAAGTCCACCACCGATTCTCATCATGGGGGTAAAGCAATATGAACATCCCTCATCTTTAATCGTCTTGGCCCCAAGCCTCGCTGTCCAAGTCATAGTCGAAAAATATTCTTGAAGAGGTGATAAAGAGAGAACGTGAAAGAGAGAAAAATCATCAAGCCTAAACATAGATGAATCACCTTTCGATTCTACTTTTGGATGATAGCGAAACTTGAAATTTCCCATTTCCATCCATGCATCCTTATTGTGTCCAATAGGGTTATCTAGAAGATCATGGAGAGTAAAACGATACTCAAAGAGACCAAAGGCATCACTTTCAGAAGCTTTCCCGCCACCAATCGCTATTCTCCTGCTTCTGTGTCCAAGTTGAGGTTGCTCTTTAGTTGGAAAAGGGATCTGAACTTCTTTAGATTTGATGGAAATTTTACTTCTCGCAATTAGAAATTTTCTTTTCCAGGCAGAAGGTGTCGAATTATTCATAAGAATTTCTTCAGCATATTTGTAATCTAAGAAATCCATGGCCGCATCTAATACATTTGCCTTTGATTTTTCTGAAAGGCCTTCATCGTCGAATGGTTTAGTAAAATCTTTGGCCATCTGATCAAAAGAGGATTTTTCTTCTGAGCTCATTTTCTCAAGCCTGGATTTGATGACCCTTCTTTTACTTGGGCGAAAACTAACCGTTTTGAGAAGGTTAGGAGTATCTTTTACTGTTTGAATGGTATCAACTGGTACAACAAAATAAGGATTTCTCTCTGCGAGTCTCCAGTTCGGATTAGCGACATCAAGAAGTGACAACATATGATAACTACAGTTTTCTGTTAGATACCAATAGGCAAAGTAAGTTTGCTTCATTTCCCAGACATGTGTGACTACAGTGTCTATTTGTTCTTGATTAAGGTTTAAATGGTAATCCCATATATCTCTTGATTCAAAGTCGTTATACTCACGAACTTTATAAAAATAAGGCATAAAAGCGAACTCACCTTTAAAGCCACCTGAAAGCCCAAGTAGTCCATAAATGAGAGCATTATTTGTTGTTACATTTGCTGAATAATTTACGGCATTGTCGAGAAGCTCAAAAGATTCACCCTCTTTTGGATCTGCATATTTACTAAAACGCATTAAAGTGTGCCCAAAAGCTGAAGCTGGAGTATCCAAATAATAGGAAGAAAAAACAATTGAAACAGCTTTCGCAGATAATTTTTTCTTAAACTCTTCGAACTGGGGACAAACGATTTTTAAATTATTGGCAAGGTCTGGAAAAAGTCTTTTAATTATTTTTGTACGCGTTGGAAATCGACATTGAGCGTGTTGATTTATATCTGAAGGCTTACCTTCAAGTAGGGCCAATATTGTGGCCTGCATTTCTGATTTGGAATTATCTTCTCCGTCTTTTGCAAAAAAGAAAGACTTACTGTCGGCTTCACTCTGGAAACCTCCAAATAAAGTTTTCTTATAATGAAGAGCGTTAAGCCATTGAGCATCAAGATGAGCTGAGTTGTTTAAACCTGTTTTTATTAGTTGATTAAATTCTTTTGAACTTGCAGAGAATACACTACATGAAAAAATAAGAATATTGAGTATAAAAAAAGCCCTGATCATAAGGCATCAGCCTAGATGATCAGGGCCTAATTGGCAAAATCTAAATTAGCTTAGATACAAGCTTTAGTTTCGTCGATGATGTTAGAAATTTTGCTGTTAATTGAAGTCGCAGCAGCATTCTGTGAAGGAAAAATTTCTTCATATCTTTTTTGAAGAACTGTTCCTACGGCATCAACATTTGAACAACCGTACATTTTTGTAAGTGAAGCAAGAGTTGTTCCGTTTCCACGAGCGATGTCGTTAGAAAGAGCAACTTTGTTAGCTTCGATGAAAACTGTTTGAGCTTGTCCACCAGCTCCATCAAGTTCACAGTTTGAAGTTCCTGATGTCATACCAAAAGTTTGGTTACCAGAAAGTCCGTTAGTTGTAGCTCCAAGAATTTGGTGTACAAGACTTGATCCGTCTGTCCAAATTGTTGATCCAAGTCCACAACCTTGAGCCTGATAAGAAGCAGCGTTAGCAGCAGACATCATTCCAAAAGCAAGCATAGTAAGTAGAAGTTTTTTCATTCAAATCCTCCATGATGAAAAATAAAATTTATGATGCTAACAAGGCTAACACTAGGTTGTCTTCTCAACAATAGAGAGAAGAAATTTTCTTACAAATTTAAGTTGGACAAAAGAAGTCAGATTCTAAGAATGTACCCGCGAGATTTAATCGTTTTAATATTTTTAGAAAACGGATGAAGCTTTTTTCTCAAGTTTGAGAGGTGAGTATCTATGTTTTGGTTCTGTACGTGTACGTTAGGCCACAGCATGTTTGAGATATATGATCTATCGTAAACTTCATTTGGATTTGAGGCCAAAAGCGAGATTAGTTTGAACTCAATTGGAGTTAGTTGAATCAGTTTGTCTTCAACTTTTGCTGATTGAGTCTTTAAGTACAGAATAAAGCCATCAAACTTAAGACACTTTTCAGAAGATTCTTCTCCGGAAAGTTCAGGGCTCTTAATGAGCTTGTTAAGAATTCTAGCTTCAAGTTCTCTTAAAGAAACTGGCTTAGTAATGAAGTCTTCTGCTCCAAGACTTAAACCTTTTACAACAGCATCTTCCGAAGGGTCGGCCGTAAGAAAAATAACTGGTAAGTTCTTATGGTCTTTTCGAACTTCTTCAAAGAGCTCAAAACCTTCTATCTTAGGCATATGAAGATCGAGAATAAGCATGTCTGTTGAAGTTTTAGAAAGGAAAGGAATAAGACCTGTAGGGTCTTGAATAAGCTCCAGCTCAAACCTGTCACCCAAAAGTTCTTGGTAACACTCTAAGTTGTCTTGCATGTCATCTACTATGGTTAGATGCAAAAGAGCTCTCCTGACTAAATAAAAAGTGCTTTATCATAAGCCATTCACTTTAAGCTTACAATGACTTAATTTTAAGGAATGAAATAGAAAGAAAAAACTTAATTTTTCCTAAAATTTTAATAAGATAGCTAGTATCTTAAGTAGCGTAAGAAAAAATATACAATTGGCAAATTGCCCTATTTAAAGGGAGCTTGAGGGTGGGAAGCTTGGAAAAATACAATATAAATATTCAGGATTTAGTAAAAAGAATGGCAGAATTTTCAAAAGAGAGAGATTGGGACCAGTTTCATACTCCTAAAAATCTCTCAATGGCCTTGTCTGTAGAGTGCGCTGAGTTAATGGAACATTTCCAATGGCTATCAAATGAAGCAGCTAGTGAGTTAACAAATGAAAGTTTAGAAAATATAAAGAAGAGAGAAGAGATTGCTGAAGAGATTTGTGACATTCTTTTTTACACTTCTAGAATTTCAGATGTGATGAATTTAGATTTAGTTACTGCCATTGAAAAAAAGTTTGAAAAAAATGCAAAAAAATACCCCGCAGAAAAAGTGCGGGGTAGTTCTAAAAAATATTCTGAATATTAGAAATTATTTTTCTAGACCAAGCATACCTTTAGTAAGTCCTTTGTCGTCTTGTCCAACGAACCATACTGAAAGTAGAGCTTTTCCAAAATCTCCACCCTTAATGGCAGCTTTCTTTTGACCGTTAAAGGTGACTTCAGTTTGATTAGGAGTGAAAGTAAGGACAATTTCTTGGCCTTTCTTAACATCTGCCATATAAGAATTAAAAGTAGCAAGTCTGTCTTTCAATTCTTTCTTATCGTTTCCAGAGTTCTTGAATCCATCATTCCATCCACCAACTAATTTTTCACCATCAACATCTCTTACAAAATGCATAACAACTTGCTTAAGAGATTTTTCACTTTCAAGAAAAGCTTTATGGTTAGTTGATTTTTCTTCTAGGTATAATCCACCAACATAAACTTTGATTCCAAGCCATGTTGCTTTTCTGATGCCTTGTCCGTTCAAGTGAAGAACTCTTCCTGAAACATTTTTAGTGTCAGGCATTGTGATGTTAGCTTTTGTAGCAGCCTGGAGATTGAGTGTTAAAAAAAGTGTGACAAATAATACTGCAAAATTTTTCATATAAATTTCCTTTACTTTTTTTTATCCGCCCTGATCACAGAACGCATGTTCGACAATAAGATCTTTTTACGAATTCTAATATCTTTTGGCGTAATTTCAACCCATTCATCGTTATCAATCCAATCCATGGCCCACTCTAGTGACCTTTCTCGTATGGGAGGTAGCGTAATATTTTCGTCTTTTCCCGCGGTTCTCATACTGGAAAGGTGTTTTTCTCGCACTGCGTTTACATTGATATCATTTGTTTTTTTATTTTGCCCGATGACCATTCCCTCGTAGCAATTCTCACCTGGTTTAACGAACTGCTCACCAGAACTTAAAAGGTTAAAAAGTGCGTAGGGTGTCATCTTTCCATTTCTGTCTGCGATTAAAGATCCATTTTGACGAGCCAACATTTGACCCATCCAAGGTCTATAGCCAAGGTATTCAGAGCTCATCAGGCCCTCTCCTCGAGTGTCTGTTAAAAAGGTAGAGCGATATCCAATGAGACCTCTTGATGGAATAGTAAATTCCATTCTTGTTCTGGTATCTCCGATTGGCTGCATGGCCTCCATGACACCTTTTCTTTTGGCGAGTTTCTCGGTAACGGCACCGGTACAGTCACTTGGTATATCAACAACAAAGTTTTCAAATGGTTCATGTTTCGCGCCATCAATTTCTTTTAAGACAACCTCAGGTCTCGAAATCATGAATTCAAAACCTCTTCTTCTCCAGTCTTCAAAAACTACAGCTAATTGAAGTTCACCTCGACCAAGGAGTTTATAAACTTTAGGGTCATCAGTAGATTCGTAAGCAAGAGCAACATTTAATTTAGTTGCTTCTTCAAGGAACTCTTCAAGCTTTCTAGATGTTAAATATTCTCCATCTTTTCCTGAAAAAGGTGAGGTGTTCACAGATATATGAACCCCAACAGTTGGAGGATCGACTTTAAGTCTTTCGAGGGCCTCAAGTCTACTGGAGTCACAAATTGTATCCCCAATATGTGGGTTTTCTAAACCTGCAATAAGGACAATTTCCCCTGCCTCAACAGAGTCAACTTCTTCTGTTCCAAGAGCTGAATAGACTTGAATGTTTGTGGCCTTAAACGATTTCTGAGCTTCTTCACCCATGCAAATAACAGTCTGGTGTTTCTTTAATGTCCCACGCTGAATTCTTCCAATAAGTTGAGGACCGAGGTAATTAGAGTAACCAAGATTCGCAACGAGAAGTTGGAACTCATTCCCATCTGAGATTTTAGGAGAAGGAAAGTAATCACCTACTATAAAATTAAGTAAGTCATTCATATCACTTTTTTCTTCTTCTGATTCAGAGTTGGCCCAACCATTTTTTGCAGAAGCATAGATGATTGGAATATCTAAATCGAAGTCTTCAGGTTCGATCATACTTGCAAGATCTAAGAGAAGGTCTTCAACTTCACTTTTAACTTCTTCAGTTCTAGCATCTGGCCGATCTACTTTATTAATTATGAGAGCAATCTTTAAATTTTTCTCCATGGCCTTAGTGAGAACGAATCTTGTTTGGGGAAGTGGTCCTTCCGCGGCATCAACAAGAAGAAGGACACCATCAACCATGACGAGACCTCTTTCAACTTCTCCTCCAAAGTCGGCGTGGCCTGGAGTATCGAGGAGGTTGATTTTCATGTCTTTCCACTCAATCGCACAGTTTTTTGCAGTAATTGTAATTCCACGTTCCCGCTCTTGATCTCCAGAGTCCATGACCCTTTCTGCAATTTCTGATCTCTCATCGAAAGAACCAGATTGGTGAAGGAGACAATCAACAAGGGTTGTTTTTCCGTGGTCAACGTGGGCCACAACGGCGATATTTCGCAGGTTTGATGCAATAGTCATAAAATTTCCATAAAAAAGGCCAATAGGTAACGGCCATGATAGGATTTTTGTCAACTTTTGTAACTAAATAGTTTGGTATGATTCAAGTAAATAACCTTTCAAAGCACTTTGGCGCCCAAGTTCTCTTCGAGGATGCCTCTTTTAACATCTCAAATGGCGAGAGAGTCGGTCTCGTTGGGCGAAATGGGATGGGTAAATCAACTTTGTTTCGTATGATATTGGGACAAGAACTTGCTGACTCTGGTGAAATTGCCATTCCTAAGAGTTATAAAATCGGCTATCTCGAACAGCATATAGAGTTCACTTCATCAACAGTTCTTGAGGAGTGCTGCAAAGCTTTGAGTGAGGACGAAAAATATGACCACTATAAAGCAGAGTCAATACTTATGGGTCTCGGTTTTACAAGTGATGATATGGGAAAGGATCCTGCAAGTTTTTCAGGTGGATATCAGGTTCGAATCAATCTTGCGAAAGCTCTCCTTGGAAATCCAAATATGCTTCTTTTGGATGAACCAACCAACTACTTAGACATTGTTTCAATAATTTGGCTTAAGAACTTCCTTCGAACATTTAATGGAGAAGTGATGATCATTACTCACGACCGTGAGTTTATGGATGATTGTGTAACTCATGTGATGGGAATCAGCCGGAAACGAATTAAGAAGATTAGAGGTAATACAGAAAAATTTTATACTCAATTGACTCAAGAAGATGAAATTTATGAGCAGACTCGGCAAAACTTTGAGAAAAGAAAAAAGGAAATGCAAGCGTTTGTGAATCGATTTCGAGCTAAGGCCCGTAAAGCATCTCAGGCGCAATCCCGCTTGAAGCAACTTGAAAAAATGGGAGATATGCATGAACTCTCTAGTGATTCAGACATGGGATTTCGCTTCCATTACAAAGACATCCCTGCAAAATGGATTATGCATACTGAGGATTTAGCTTTTGGTTATTCTGGAAAAGAAGAGGATCTCCTTTTTAAGAATATTAAAATGAGTATTGGAAAGTCTGATCGCATAGGAATAATTGGAAAAAATGGAAAGGGAAAATCGACACTCTTAAATGTTTTATCTGGAGAATTAAAGGCAACAAATGGAAAAGTGACATCCCATTCAGGTCTTTCCATAGGACATTTTGGTCAAACAAATATTAATCGACTCCATATGAAAAATAGTGTGCAACAAGAAATTCAGGAGTCTAATACAGACCTAAGTTATACTCAAGTTCGAAGTATATGTGGGGCCATGATCTTTGAGGGTGATCTAGCAGATAAGAAAATATCAGTACTGTCGGGTGGTGAGCGTTCACGAGTGCTCCTCGGAAAAATTCTGGCCCACAAAACGAATCTTCTTCTGCTTGATGAGCCGACAAACCACTTGGATATGGAATCAATTGAGATTTTAAAAGAAGAAATTAACAACTATCCAGGAGCCTGTGTCGTTGTGACCCACAGTGAAGGTTTCCTTAGAGATGTTGTAAACAAGTTGATTATCTTTAGAGAAGGTGGAGCAGAAATCTTTGAAGGTGGTTACGATGACTTCTTATCAAAAATAGGTTGGGAGAGTGAAGATTCTGAACTTGAACCGTTTGTCGAAGAAGTAAAAATTGAAAAACCAAAAATTAGTAGAAAAGAATATAAGCAAAAAAGACAAGAGCTAATCCAGGGACGAAGTAAGGAAGTAGGGCCTTTAAAGAGAGAGATAGAAACTATCGAGACTGAGATTTTTGAAGGTGAAGAAAAGATTGAGTCTTTAAATGCTCAGATGATGACAGCTTCTGAAGAGGCTGACGGAAAAGCCATTTCAGAACTCTCTCAAGAAATAGGTAAAGTTCAAATCTCTCTTGCTGATAAATATGACAGGCTTGATTTTCTTCACACTGAGCATGAGAAAAAATCGAGTATCTATGAAAAGAAAATTAATGAACTTGAAGAGATGATTTAATGGATATTAAGCGAGCAGTTGAATATAAATATGATCAAGAAGATATTGAAAAGATATTTTTTGATAACTCATTGATTAAGACTTTTTCATCTCACACGGATAGAGAAGACTTTTTTAATCGCTGGTGTGGCCAATATCTAAAGAATTATCCGACGCAGTTTTATTTAGCTATTATAGATAATAAAGTGGTGGGATACCTTGCGGGTCACACGAACTCAAAAACCGCATTAAAAGAATTTAAAATTCCTGGGTATGATTTGTTTCAGGAATTTTATGAAGAATATCCCGCTCATTTACATATAAATTGTGACCTTGAATATCAAGGACTAGGGATTGGGACAAAGCTAATGAAAGCTTTCATGGATGAAATGAAAGAAAAAGAACTACCTGGTCTCCACATCATAACAAGTATAGGTGCTAAAAACTCAGGGTTCTATGCGTCGTTAGGATTTAATATTTTAGACTTTAAAAACCTTAAGAATTCAAAACTTCTTATTATGGGGAAAAAGCTTTAAAAGTTGCTTAAGCTTACTCCTTATTTCCTTTTTTCTCTTTAATTGAAGCGATAATCTTCTTTGTAATGAGTGGAAAAAGTCCAAGTAGGGCAAATGATCCAATTATTGAGGGAGAGAGAATTCCTGCCAAGGAATCTAGCTTTGAAAGTTGAAGACCAGCATTTATATAAACAGCAGTTCCTGCAAGCATACCCAATTGGCTCACGAAAAAATAAGTTGTTGTTTTTATCGGAGTTAAGCCCATAAGTAGATTAATCAAAAAGAATGGAAAAACAGGTATGAGCCTTAAAGTGAATAAGTAAAAAGCTCCTTCTTTTTTAAATTCTTCATTAATCGTTGTTAACTTGTCCCCAAACTTTTCCTGAACAAAACCCTTAAGAAAATATCGAGAAAAAAGAAATGATAATGTTGCACCAATAGTAGAAGCAAAACTTACTATTATGAGAGCTACTGTAAAACCAAACAGAGCACCTCCTGCGAGTGATAAAACTGTGGCTCCTGGAAGGCTAAGTGCCGTCGCTATAATATAAATACTCATGTAAATTAACAGAGTTGAAACTTGATTTTGTTGATAGTAAATCTGAAATCTTTCTTGATTGTCTTTAATGTACTCCAATGTGAGAAATTGACTGAGATCAAAATAAACGAATCCTGAAAAAAATAAAATAATTAAAAAAAGAATAATCAATTTTGACTTCATGAAATCCTTAGGCATTAACTCCAAAGTTTAGTGCCCTTAAACCTAATTTTATTACATATAAATAATGATTTAATTATAGAAGTTAAAATGAAGTTTTGGAAATTAAAGAAACGCCTGATGAAGGATCACCAGGCGTTGAATAAATTTATTGTTGAGATGCTAGTTCTAGTGCTTTCTCAAGATCTACTCTTCCACCAGAAACAACTTTCCCATTGTATCTAGAAGATTTCGTCACAGAGTCCATCAGAACCTTTTTAAGTTCGACTGGGCCAAGCTCAGGGTAGTGAGCAAGAACTTCTGCAGCAACTCCAGCTGTATTTGGAGAGGCCATTGATGTTCCAGACATAGAAGAATATCTATTGTTTGGTGTTGTCGATAAAATTCCAGAACCTGGAGCAGCTACATCAACACCGGTCAATCCGTAGTTAGAAAAATAACTCATACTTCCTCTTGAGCTAGTAGAGGCCACTACTAGTAAATTATCGTTTGCAAAACTAGCAGGATAAGTAGGTCTTCTATCAATGTTTCTTGATGAATTACCGGCCGCAGCTACGACAAGAACTCCATAAGTATCACGGATATGTTCGATAGTTTCACTAACGGCCATTCCACCTTCATTTCTATCTTTTCCAAATGAACAGTTGATAACTTTCGCACCCATTTTTGCAGCGTAAAGGAATGCTTCGATAACATCGACATCTAACTCATCACTTGAGTTTGGAACTGTTCTAATACCCATAATTTTTACATTACCTGCAATTCCAGCAATTCCTTTCCCATTGTTTTGTTGTGCTCCAATAGAACCAGAAACGTGAGTACCGTGAGAGTGAGTATCTTTCATATTAACAGTGGCGTTACCGTCACTATCTCTAACAAGTGTATTAATTCCATGGATGTCATCAATATATCCATTTCCGTCATCGTCAATTCCGTTTCCTGCGATCTCACCTGGGTTTGTCCACATAACTTCTTTTAAATCTTCATGAGTATAATCAACACCTGTATCGACTACAGCTACAATGATTTCTTCTCTCGGTTGTGATCTTCTATTCTGATATGCTCTTGAAATAGAGATTCCACCGCGTTCACTATTTTTAAATGTCCACTGCTTAGAAAGTCTTGGATCATTAAATTGCCCAGCTTCTTTTTCCATGTCCCATTGACTAGGTAGAAGAGGTTGAGCAACAGGTAGTTCACTCTTTGGAGACTTTTGGTCTCTCTCTACATAGAGAACTCCTTTATCTTCTAGAAGTCTTGATTCAAGTTCCTGAAGGTTATTTGTATGAACAACATACATTGTTCCAAATAGATGTTTTGATTTAGTAATAAGATCATTTTGTGGCATATCGTGACCAGATATCATTTTTACAATTAATCTGTTCGGATGATGATCAGCTGAGACTGTAAGAGAGATGAGCATAAGGCCCATAAGTGTCAGAAGACGAAACATAACAATTCCTTTTGTTAGCATGATTAAGGTGGAAATATTGTACGAATCAGAAGATGAACTGAGGACTTATAATGTCTTTCATCTATGAAAGTTGGTGTAAGCAATACCGAGTATATTAGACAGGTAATAAGTTTAAGTAACTGAATCTACTAAGATCTGATTTTTTTATAGACTTTGATAGCAAACATTAAGATAGCAGAAAATATCACAAGTCCTAAAATTCCATACCCCATAGAGACCATATCCTTAAGAATGACCAAGAAAACTATGGCGACCAATAGAAGTGTTGCGACTTCATTCCAAACTCTAAGCTTAGTTGATGACCAAGTCATTTCTCCAGATTTGAGAGAGTTGAATATTCTTCCACATTGAAGATGGTAGAGAAATAAGAGGATAACGAAACCTAGTTTAGCGATTAACCACGGTTCATCTTTCAAAGGGAGAAAACTTGGTATTAAAGCAGGACCAAATATTAGAGTTAAAATAGCTGAGGGCCATGTTATCCCATACCATAACCTTTTTTCCATCGTTGAAAATTGATCTATTAAAATCGATTTCTCTGGCTCCTGTTTATCCATCGCCTCTCTGTGGTAGATAAATAAACGGACAATATAAAATAAGCCGGCAAACCAAGTGACGATAAAAATTATATGTAATGCCTTTAAATAGAAAAAACTCATAATGTGTTCTAATATACATCTAAGTAGTGAGAATGAAAACTAAGGGTGTGATGTGGACTTTTATCTCTTTAGGCATGGTCAAACAGACTGGAACTTTGAAAAAAAATGTCAGGGAAGTACTGATATACCGTTAAATGATACCGGAAGGAATCAAGCAGTTGGTTTAGCGGACTTCATGGAAAATATTCCTCTCGAGATTATATTCACGAGTCATTTAAAAAGGGCCCATGAAACAGCTCAAATTGTTTCAAGTGCAAAGAAAGTACCGCTAGAGATAAACAAGGACCTGAGGGAGACATTCTTTGGAGAAATGGAAGGCTTGTTTTTGGACGATATTGTGAAACATGTAGGGGAAGAATATTGGAATCAGTTTCGCGATGTCTTGAATAAAGACCGAGGTCTATGTTTACCCGGAGGAGAAACGCGAGGGGAGGTCACTGATAGAATGTCTGCTGTACTAGAGACCTTAATTGACCAGAATCAATATCAATCTATTGGGATTTCAACCCATGGAAGTGCTCTCGTAAACTTACTCAAAATATATTGGGAAGAGGGAAGAGTATTTCCCAAAGTCGGAAATTGTTCCCTCTTTCATCTTAAGTATGAAAAAGAGAAAGGTTTTATTCCCGTAGGGTTTCTAAAGGAGGATTGAAAAAATAATACTAAGAACTACAATCGATATTGCATTCATCCAAAAACCAACTTTTACCATCTTTTTTAATTTTATCTCCCCCGACCCGTAAGCAATTGCGTTCGGTGGTGTTGCTACAGGTAACATGAAAGCCAGGTTGCATGATAGAGCAACAGCTATTGCAGGTAATAAAGGGGAATAGTTACTTTGTTGTGAAGCTGCAATGATAATCGGAATTAGGATATTAGCAGAGGCTGTATTTGACGAAACCTCGGTTAAGAAAACAGTGAAAAAGATAGTCATGATAATAAAAACAGTCATACTTCCGCCAGCAAAGTTACCAACGAGAAATGTTCCAAATTCTGAAGCAAGCCCAGTTTTAAATAATAAATTACCTAGGGAGAGTCCACTTCCGAAGAGAAGTAAGCTTCCCCAGTCAATTGTTTTAACATCGTTACCTGAAAGGATTTTGTTCTTATCTCGAAAGGGTAAAACAAATAAGAGACAAGCAAAAAATATTGAGACGACTCCAGGATTTAGCCTTGCTTTAGCAAAAACCGATATCGCGTGATCATTTCCAAGGAGTAAGGTTATTATACTTGGGGAAAACCAGAAAAAGATAGCAAGTCCAAAAACGATCATTACCGATATCTCATGTCGGTTTAGTGGTCCAAAGTTTTGAGAAACTTTTTCGATATGGTCTATCGTACTTAAGTTTTCGTGATCATTAATATGCCTAGTGCTGTACTTGAAGAGAATAAAGAGAAGTACAACAACTAAAGGGATGGCCATGAAAAACCAAGAGAGAAAGCTAAATTGAATTCCTGCAAGTTCATTAAGAAACCCAAGAGCGATCATATTAGGAGGACTTCCAATAGGTGTTCCTAGACCTCCAATTGTGGCGGCATAAGCAGTTCCAAGAATAATATGAGAGCGAAGCTCTTTATTTTCAATTTCTAAATTTTTAAGAATCCCAATAACAATTGGAATCATCATAGCTGTAGTCGCTGTATTGGAAACCCACATTGAGAAAAAGGCAGTTAGCGCATAAATAGCAAAAATAGTTCTTTTGAGGTTTGTCCCAACCCAGGGAAGAGATAGAATTGTCAGGCTAATCTTTCTATCAAAGCGGAGGTTTTCGAGTGCCTTTGCCATTAAGAACCCACCAAGAAATAGAAAAATAATGGGATTGGAAAAAGGAGCAAAAGCATTTGAGGCCGTATCAACTCCTAAGATAATCGAAAGAGACACGCCAAATATTCCAGTGATATGGAGCGGGATATAAGTAAATAACCACTGGCTAATAACCCACATAAAAATGGCGAGGAACCGGTGGGCCTCAGGCGTTAGGTTTAGAGGTAAAATCAATGTTATTAAAAACAAAAAAGGACCCAGATAGAGTCCTTTTTTTGATATTTTAAGTAAAAGTCTTTTCATTGAATAAATTATGCTCCAAAGGTCGGCGCGCCACCTAAATTTTCATTATAAAATTCTCCAAAGTTTTTCATTTGAGTATGAAAAGACTTCGCCAGGTCTTCAGCCTTTGCTATGTAATCTGCTTCCTTATCCCAATTTCTTTGAGGATTAAGAAGAGTTTGAGAAACAGTTCCAATCTCTTGAGGAATTTGTAGACCAAAAAGAGGATCGGTTTCAACAAGGTCTTTATTAAGTTTTCCGGCCTGGATAGTTCTGATAATCTCTCTTGTTACGTGAAGAGGAAATCTTTGACCGACTCCGTATGGTCCACCTGTCCATCCTGTATTAACTAGCCAAACATCAATCTCATATCGATCAAGGTATTGACCTAAAAGTTTTGCATATTCACTTGGATGTCTGAGCATGAATGGAGCTCCAAAACATGGAGAAAATGTTGCTTGTGGCTCTTTTACACCAATTTCTGTACCGGCCAACTTGGAGGTATATCCAAGTACAAAGTAAAACATGGCCTGTTCTTTTGATAGTTTTGATACCGGAGGAAGAACGCCAAAAGCATCTGCTGTTAAAAAGAAAATATTATTTGGAACTTTTCCTTTCGATGATGGTTCTAGCCCATCAATAAATCGAAGAGGGTAACTCGATCGTCCGTTTTCAGAAAGCGACTTGTCAAAATAATCGACTTTCCCAGAAGCTTTATCGAGAACGACGTTTTCTAGAAGTGCTCCAAATCTATTTGAGGCATCGAAAATTCCAGGTTCTGTTTCTTTTGAAAGTTTATAGGTTTTTGCATAACAACCACCTTCAAAGTTAAAAACACCTTCGTCAGAAAGTCCGTGCTCGTCATCACCAATGAGAAAAGTTCCCTCATCAGTTGAGAGAGTCGTTTTTCCTGTTCCTGAAAGTCCAAAGAAAATAGAAACGTCTTCATTCTCCATTCTACAAGCACCAGCATGCATAGGAAGAACATTCTTATCGGGAAGTACGTAGTTCATAATACAGAACATACTCTTCTTGATTTCTCCGGCGTAAAGAGATCCGATGATAATAGTTGTATTTGTATCGAAACAAGTTGTAATAATTGTTCCTGTTTTAGCTCCGTAATCTGCAGGATTAACTTCCATTTCAGGAGCATGAAGAATTGTAAAATCACTATTTTTAAAATCCCTCATTTTTGGTCTGAAAAGATGTTTAGAGAATAGGGCATGACTTGGATGATCAGTAATGGTTCTAACACCAATATTGTGTTCCTCGACTGCGCCAACACTTCTTTCAGTTATAAATAAATCTCGACCATCATTTAAATAGTTTAGAACAGCCGTTTTTAGTTTTTGAAAGTTGTCATAAGTCATCTCATTGATTGAGTTTTCCCACCATACAGATTTTTCTGTAAGTGGAGACTTTACGACATACTTGTCTCCTGCTGAACGGCCTGTGTGTTTACCTGTTTCAACAACAAGTGAGCCATCCTCAGTCAAACTGCCTTGTTTTTTTTGAACGGATTGTTCAATCAGAAAGTTTCGAGGTGAATTGATGTAAATTTGTCTCTGGGTTTGATCTAATTTGAGACCAAGATCGGTGTAAAAATCAGTCATGACCTGCTCCTGATGTCCTGGTTTTTTTTCCAGTGCGGTGCATTGTAAATCCCTAAAATAAGGGCCCGTAAAATTTTTTTAATATTATAAAGTTTTAAGCATATTGGCACCCTTTTCTTTATAACAAGGGGCTCTATTAAAAAATTTACCAAGGTTGCCCTAGAAAGCTTTTTTGCCTCGGCCTGGGCCCTTTACTTTCTTTTTAAATGATCCTAAAAAACCTTAAATTTATTGAATTGATGTTACGCATATAGAGGTTAAGAAATGAGTTCTAACGGAGGTACTGTTAACTTTGAGCACGGAGAATTCTGTTATGAATTCGCTAAATGGGCCCAAGATATTACAGAAAACTCTGTTTACCTCTGGGGTTTTGGCTTTGATGGGACGGCTTGCTTTAGAAAAGGAGCGAGACTTGGTCCAATTTCCCTTCGAAAAGTTAGCTATGGAATAGAGAGCTATAGTCCGTATCTCGATTCTGACCTTGAAGATTACTCCAATGTCTTTGACCTAGGGGACGTTCCTTTTTCAGATACCGGAAACTGTGAAAAAGACTTTTTGAAATCGTCTGAGGCCATCGAGAATACTTTAATGAGTCAGAAACTCAATGAAAGTAAAAATCGGTTTCTTCTTATCGGTGGGGAGCATTCTGTTTCTTATGCTCAAATAAAATCCTATCTGAAGCAATTTCCAGATATGGTTTTGTTGCACTTAGATGCTCACGCAGATCTTAGAGACGGATATGAAGGGCATCATTATTCCCACGCTTCAATAATGAGAAGATGCTTAGATCATTTTGAAGATGGTCATCACTTAATTCAATATGGAATCCGCTCAGGAACAAAAGAAGAATATGAATGGATGAAAGAACACGGAACTTTAAAAACAATCCGGTCTTCATTTTTAGAATCTGTAGAATCCATTCCTAGTGATCGACCAATTTATTTAACACTAGACCTTGATTATTTTGATCCAGGTATTTTTCCAGGTACTGGTACTCCTGAACCAGGTGGAGAAGATTTCAACTCTTTTATTTCTTTGATGAAAATTCTTCAGAATAAAAAATTAGTAGGAGCGGATGTTGTCGAACTGTCTCCTGAGTTAGACTCGAGTGGAAATAGTTCTGTATTTGCTAGTAAAGTTGTTCGTGAACTCCTTTTGGTCTTAGCAGGTGAAGTTGAGGGAGATGTAAATAATGATTGAGTGGACGAGAGAAGAAGCTGAAAATTATTATAGAATTCCACATTGGGGAAAAGACTTTTTCGGTATCAACAATATGGGAAATCTTAGTGTCTACCCAGAGAAGAGAACGGATGGGCCTCGAATCGATATTTCAGAAATTGTATCTGAGATGAAGAATCAAAACATCAGCTTGCCAGCAGTCATTCGATTTCATGACATTCTTAGGTATCAAGTTGAAGAAATAAATCAACTTTTTAATAGAACAATTGAGGAAGCAGAATATAACGGAAGATATTTTGGAGTTTACCCTATTAAAGTTAATCAAATGCGCGAGGTCGTTGAAGAGATTATTGATGCTGGTGCAGATTATGATTATGGACTAGAGGCAGGTTCTAAGACAGAGCTAATGTCTGTACTGGCCCTTAATGAAAATAAAAATTCTCTTACCGTTTTGAATGGCTATAAAGACGAAGAGTATATGAAGCTTGCGTTACTTGGGCTTAAGTTAGGACGAAAAGTATTTGTTGTAATTGAAAAGTATTCCGAACTAAAACTTTTAGTAAATGCTTCCAAAGAAATGAATATTAAACCTCTTATTGGATTTAGAGCTAAACTTGATACTGTCGCAGGTGGAAAATGGACAACATCTTCTGGTGATAAGGCGAAGTTTGGGTTAACTACTGCAGAAATTTTAAGGGGAGTAGATTTTTTAAGGAATGAAGGTCTAGAAAGTTCGCTACGTCTTTTTCATTATCATATAGGCTCACAAATTCCAGATATTCGAAGTATAAAAGAGGCTATCAATGAGGGAAGCCGAATATTTTGTAAACTTCAAAAGCTTGGAGTTCCTCTTGAATACTTTGATGTTGGTGGAGGTCTTGGGGTTGACTATGAAGGCTCTAAAGGCGGAACAGACTCATCAATAAATTATGAGATGAGTGAGTATATTTCTGATGTCATTTATAGTGTTAAGCAAACTTGCGATATGGAAGGTGTTCCTCATCCAAATATCGTAACAGAAAGTGGAAGGGCCATCACAGCAAGGCATTCTTGTGTTGTTGTTAATGTCTTTGACAAGATTGAGATGGTAAAAAATAGCTTTAACACTGAAAGTGTCTCTGGGGAGCATCTCTTTGTAGAGAACATGCGCGAAGCCTATGGGAATCTCGATCAAAGTAATCTTTTAGAAACATTTAATGACGTAGACCAATATAAACGTGAGGCCATGAGTGCTTTTAAGTTAGGTGTTATTGACCTTAGAGAGAAAGCCGTTATTGAAACAATTTATTGGAAAACTCTACAGAAAATACAGCAAATGAGTATTGATGTTGATTTGGATCAACTTCCTGAAGATATAAAAAATCTCGATAAAAAACTAGCCTCTAAATACTTATGTAATTTTAGTGTTTTTCAGTCATTGCCAGATACATGGGCCATTGATCAACTCTTGCCAATTCTTCCTCTAGAAAGATTGAATGAAAAACCAACGGTCCACACAACCCTTGCTGATATAACCTGTGATAGTGATGGGAAAGTAGACAAGTTCATTGGGCAAGGTGAAATGGAAGAAACTCTGCTCTTGCACGACTTGAAAGAAGATGAGGAATATAACTTAGGAATATTCATGACTGGTGCTTATCAGGATGTGATGGGGGATAACCATAATCTTTTAGGAAGATTGAACGAAGTTCATGTTTACTGTGATGATGAGGATCCAAAAGATTTTTATATAGAAGAAACAATATATGGGGTTACCTCACGTAAAGTTCTTCAAACAATGCAATATAATGACCAGTCTTTAGCTTCTTCAGTTAAAAAAGTGCTAGATAAGCAGATCAAAGCCGGAAATATTCAACCTCGAGAGGGAGTTAAGCTAATTGACTTTTATGAAAGGTGTTTAAGGGGTTATACTTATTTGAAGCACAAATAAGGAACTTCGTTGAATAAAGACTCTATAACAAAAATACGAACTCTAGTGGCAATTATATGTTTACCACTTCTTGTCGTCCTTGCTTACAGACCATACTTACAAAACTCATGGTTTGTAGACTCATTAAATCAATTGAGTTTTTCTGATGATTTGTTGGTTCTTTCTAAGCTTTCTAGATTGATGGCGCTTATTTCCCTCGGAGGATTGATCCCGCTTCATCAGTGGATTTCTGTTAAAAGGTTGGATTTATCCTCAGTTGCAGGAGTACTTCTCTTTTGTTTATTTCCATTCTTTGACAGTTTGGTTCACTTTGGTTTTGGAGCACCTTTAATCTTAATCTCAATTTCATTCTGGTCTTTAATTGCGGTAATCCGTCTTTTGTCTGAAAAAAATATTATAAAGCTTGGAAGTATCCTCTTCCTATCTTCTCTCATCCTTGTATGGGTAATGAAGTTAAACCTCTATTCTTTTCTCTTCTTAAATGCAGGCTGGAGCTTGTTTTTCTTTTTACAATCAACAATTCAGCTAGATGTTGATAAACGAAGAAATTATATTATTTTATTCCTTTTAATAATGGCTGAAATGGTTTCTCTTCAGTTAAGACAGTTTCAGTTGGGGAAAACTCAAAACTGGACACAACATGTAATTTCAAATGTTCCAAATAAGACTCAATTTATCCAAACTCTAGTGATTAGAGATTTATCAGAGCTAAATGAGTATCCAGAAAAACTAGTACTTTCAAAAGGCCCTCGAGCAGACCTGCTAAAGAGTGCGCATGAATTTTTGAAGCCAGAAGGCAAAATGGTACTTAAAGAAAAAATGGAGTATTTTGCTGCTTCTGCACATTTGCACTTAAGCACTATGAAAGATAAAGAGCACGAAAAATGGTTTTGGTTATATTTAACGAGGACATTTTATTCTAGAAGCTTAAAACTTGATTATACGGACTATAATCGCTTGTTTGTCATTTTTTATTTTCCTCTCGCAAGAGAGTTTTCAAAATATGAAGAGTTTGAATTCTTTTTTCTCAAGTATGAAGAAAAAGTAAATGAGCTTTTAACTGCGATGAAAAAAAATAGTGCAAATAAAGATCTGCCTTTTTATAATTTCTTACTAAAAGAGAATGACCGACTTAGGGATTTTGAATGAAACGACTTCTTTTTATAATACTTTTCTTCAATTTGAATGTTTTTGCTAGTTGTCCTGGAATGAAGGGAGAAATGTTTAAGCGTTGTGAATGTTTTGAAACACTCGAAAGACCCCTTATGTTAGAACAAAAATGTTTAAAGAAAGAAGATTGTGTTGTTCTGCATGACAAATGTGGGGGATGGACTGCATTTAATAAGAAATATAGTGATAAGTTTTTAAAGAAATATAGTAATCCAATATTCAAAAGTTTAATGCCTGAGCCAGGTGTTACTTGCCATCAGAATGTTTGTCGATTGCGACCAAAAGTTCCTAAAAGACGTTAATCAACTTTTAATATCTCGTACTCTTTAATCCCTTTTGGTGTTTCAATCTCAATCGATTCATTTTCATCTGATCCGATTAGTCCTTTCCCGAGTGGTGAGTGTATCGAAAGTGCTTGGATTTGGTTTCCCTCTATCTCAAGAGTGTGAGAAGAGTATGTTGGCGACATAAAATATTTATCTTTCTTATCCTCATGCTCTACAGAAATAATTGATGAAAGGCTTACGGTTTCTGAAGATTCTTGAATCTCTAAACTTTTTATGAGGTTAAGATCCCTTTTAATTTCTTCTACTCTCTTGGCCTGGGCTCCGGCCAGGTAACTCGCTTCGATTCTTCTGGTGTCCCATTTATCTTCTTGACCCATTTCGCTATCGATAGCTTGCTCTTTTGTTGAACGTGCAATCCTTTCAAGATCATCGAGTTCTTTTGTTAAAAGATTTATAAGTGCAGTTTTGACTTTTTCTTTCATGAGTTAATTATAAAATGAAAAGGGACAATAAAAAAGCTTAAGTATCTTCATTCTTGAGTCCAATTTTATTTTTTTTATTACTTGGCCTTGTGTCTTGAATTTCGTCTAGCCTTTGAAAGACTATCTTGAAGGTTTTAGTTACATCTCTTTCAATCATTTCAATTTTACGGTCAACTCTACTTTCTAATGCATGAAAACTTCTTAGTTTTGTGAAGATTCTCATAATTGCGATATTTACCTCAATAGCAGTTTCACTTCTTAGAACACTAGAAAGCATTGCAATTCCATTCTCTGTAAAAACAAGCGGTTGGTATCGTTTTCCCCCATGTTTTGAAGTTGAGGTCACAAATTGTGACCTCAAGTTTTCGTACTGCTCAACGGAGAGCTGGAACATGAAGTCCTCAGGGAACCGCTTTATATTCCTTCTTACTGCCTGGTTCAATACTTTAGTATCTACTTGGTAAAGCTTTGCAAGATCACTATCCAACATTACTTTTTGTCCATTAACCATGTAAATCATGGTTTGAATTTTTTCTAATTGAAATGGCATTGTTACTCCCGGGATAATAGATGTGTTATCAGTGGAGCTATATGTTTTAAAAAAATTGATATTGAGATTCGTGTTTATTTCATTTTTGATATGCTTAAAGCAATAAAAAAAGCTCAACCATTTTCACTTGCGTTTAAATAGTTGAGCTTTTTTTGGTGGCCCCGGGGAGACTTGAACTCCCACACCCGAAGATACTTGATTTTGAATCAAGCGCGTCTACCGATTCCGCCACAGGGCCATATCTAAAAGATAGTCCGTCATAATATTGAAATCACTTCGATGTGTCAATTTAGTCGAGCTTGAGAAGCTCCAGAGTGTCTTTTGGACCGAAGCGACAAAACTCTTCACCAATATGTTTTTTAAGTTCTGAGTTGTCGATAATACAAGAATATTTAATATAGTTTATGAAATAGTCTGGAAAGTTCCAGGCCATTTTCACAATCTTGGCGGCCTGCTCCAACAGGAAAATTGGAGCTGGTATAAATGGAATATCTAGATGTTCTTTTGCCTCATTAAGACCAATAATTTCATCAGGTGCAACATTATAAATTCCGGTAGGAACTTTATCGAGACACTTGATAATAACTTTGGCCATATCGAATTCATGGATGAACTGAAACATAGGATTAAAATCGATGGGGACTGGAACATAAGGTGTCGTGAGATATTGGCTCATCGTATTTTTAATTTGAGGACCAATAATACTACAAGGTCTAAGAACAATTGTTTCAATTTCATTCTGATTTTTCCACATCCAATTTGTGGCGATTTGATCCATCTCTACAACATCTCGAAGTTCAGGGTACTTAATACTCGCCTTTAATGGAGACTCTTCATCCAAAAAAACAGGGTTATCATGAAGTGCACCGTATACATGATAAGTAGACATGATTAAAACTTTTCTAATTTTATGCTTTAGAGATAATTCTAGAATTTTACTTGTTCCCATTAAGTTGAGATCAAGTCTTTTTGTTAAGGAAGCCGTATCACTAGCTGAGTGGCTTAATCTTCCCAAGTGTAGAACCATATCAAAACTATTGTCTCTAAAGAGTCTTTCGAAATTTCCTCGAGTATATTTCATTCTCTGATACTTAATATTTTCTTTTCTGATAAGAAAGTCAGTATCTCTAGGGTCTACTCCATGAATAGATATTTCTGGGTATTTTTGAGCAATGAGGCTGGCCGTTAATTTTGCTAGTCCACCACCAGCACCAATTATGAGAATAGATTTAATATCATTGAGCTTTATCATTATTTTTTCGGTCCTACTGCGTTGGCCCAAAAGGGACGACGTTTTTCGAGACCTTCTTCAACTAAATCTTTAATTAACTTTTCAACTTGAAAAACTTGCTCATCAATATCTTTGTCTGGCGAATCTTGGTCAAGGCCCTCTGGAATTTTGAAAGGCTTTCCAATATGGATATCAACAGGAGAAGGTAAGGGAAAATAATTTGCTGAAAGAGGTAGACCTGGTAGACCAAACAATTTAGCTATTTTCCTTGGATGGTACACATAAGGGAAAAACTCTTCAGCACCAACTATGCCAACAGGGAGAATCTCAGTTCCGGTTGCAGCACACATTCGAAAGAAACCACGAGTGAATGGTTTCATCTTGTAAAATTCACTTGTTGATTTTGTTATTCCCTTAACACCTTCAGGGAAAACTAAAATAGATTGTCCCTTTTTAAGAAGTTTTAAGCAATTCGTTCTATCTCCTAGAACAGATCCACCTTCTGCGGCCCAGGGGGCAACAAAAGGGAGGGCCGTGAAAAACCTCTCAACCATTGGTCTTAAAATTCGTGGAGGATAGACATCTGTGACAAAGGACGTCGATAGAAGCATTCCGTCAATGGCAATTTGACCAGTGTGGTTTGCGACAACCATATAAGGTTTATCTTCAACATTCTCTTTTCCAAAAACTCTACTTTTGAAATAATGTTTGTATATTGGGTAAATTTTTTGAAGAGACTTTTTCGCTTTATTTACGTTTAATCCCCATGGATCCTCCCCAATTGGATAGCGTTCATCTAGAGCTGCTTCAATTTTTTTGAATTTCTTTTTCTCGCTCTCTGACAGGGTAAATGTCTTAAACAGTTTATCCAACATATTCACTCGGGGATGTAAGTTATTGTTACTCCATAATATTACCAGAATGTCCCTTCTTCACAAGAAATCGGGCAAGGGATATACTTTACCTACCTTTTTAAGGCAAAACGCGAGGCCAGAATGATGGAAAAAAATCAACAGTGGAAATCAAAAGTTCAAGAACTATTTCAAGTTGCTCAAGACGAGTTAAAGCGAACAACTGAAATTGGAAAGAAGATGTTGACTGCTTCTAAAACAAATTCTTCATTGCATGAAGCTTATGAGGAATTGGGAATGCTTGCGGCTAAAGCAATTGAAAATGGAACTTTAAATTGGAATAACGAAAGAGTTAAGGATTTGCTTGCAGAAATTGCGAACTGTGAAAAAGACTTGGAAGTTATTGAAAGTGAAGTGAAGAAAATTAAATTTTCTGCTGGACCTATGGATATTGGAACTGCAGGGCCTGTAGCGACAGATTCTTCTGAATCTGAGAAAAAGACTGAGACTGAAGAAGTAAAAGTTAAAGAAGATAAAAAATCGGAAGATAGTGAATCTTAATAAAAATCCATAAAGTTAAAAAGATTCCAAAAGTAGCTAATAATCCCTAAAAAAATACTACCAATAAAGAGGTTTCCGATGGCAGCTACTTTTATCCATTTCGGAATTTCTAAATCTGTTTCATTCCATCGACTTCTTTGAAAGACAAACTTAGGTTTATAAAAAACGATGAGAATGAAAGCGACAGCAATAAATTCATATAGTGCAAAAAATAAATAAACTCTTATCAATGAGAAGAGTTCTTCCATTAAGCTTCCATATTAGATTGAAGAAGATGATTCACTATGGAGTCATGTAATGGCTGAAGACCGTCTTTCTTTTCTGCAGATACAAAGTGAATATCTTTTACCCATTTGTAAGTTTTGAAAAGATCTGGCTTTATTTTGTTTAGAGCAGCTCTTTCTTTTTGTTTTTTTAATTTATCTAGCTTATTGAAAACCAAAGTTGTCTTAAAATCGAATGGTTTTAAATATTGTTGAAAATGTTGATCACTTGCTTGGTTTGGGTGCCTAGAATCTTGAATGTTTATCATCTGAACAGTAAGTGGACAGTGATTGAAAAAATCATTCATCAAAATATCCCACTGGCGGCTCATTTCCTTACTAACTTTAGCATGACCGTAACCCGGTAAATCAAATAGCCAAAACTTAGTTGGATACGTTTCTTTTCCATTAATTAGCGAAAAAGAAAAAATGTTAACTTCTCGTGTTCTACCTGGAGTATTGGATGTTCGAGCAATACCATTTCCAAATAGGGCATTGATCATACTTGATTTTCCAACGTTCGATCTTCCGACAAAGCTAACACCGATAATATCTTGATTTTCTTCAAGCCAGTTGACTAGTTGATCTGGGTCAGACATTCCGAACTTAAATTCTGCGCTACCACGAATAATTTCCACTTATGTTCCTTTTTTGAAAATTCAAAAGTCCACTAATGTAGATTGGAGACAAATCTATTCTATCTCGTTTAAAAGTCTTTTTGTAGTAAGTAAGTCAAGGAGCGTCAATGGAAAGTTTCAGTTTAAAAAAAGAGTTTCCCCGGGTAGATGTGAATGGATTAAGAATGAACGATCAATTAGTGATTACGCCTGCCTATGGATTACGGAAAAAGATCAATCTAAATCGAACTAAACTAGTGTTTAAGGCCTGTTCAGATGTCTCTGGTGTAAAAAAATCCAACTGGGAGATCTTTTTACCAGTAATGACAAAGTATTGTGCTGAATTGAGTTTGACGTTGATTCCGATGCAAAAAACATCAGATCCTCACGATACAGGACGATTTCTGTTGAAAACACTAAACGGTATCCCTTTTAAGCTCAATGGACAGGCCGTCTTTGAATGTTTTCCAGAGAGAGGAGATGTCATTGTTTTTGGCTATCATCAACTTAAATTTCAAGTACCTCAAACTGAAGAAGTTGTAGAGGATTTCCCCTTTGAGAATAGGGTATGTGAATCAAATATTAGTATTATGATTGAAGGTGAAACAGGTACTGGGAAAACGAGACTTGCCGGGACTATCCATGAAAGAAGTCACAGGTCAGGACGATTTGTTCATCTAAATCTGAGTTCTTTTTCAAGTGGACTCGTTGAATCCGAATTGTTTGGACATATAAAGGGAGCGTTTACAGGTGCAACTGGCGATAAAGGGGGAGCATTAAATGAAGCAGATAGAGGTACTCTTTTCCTAGATGAAATTGATTCAATCTCAAAAGATCTTCAAGTTAAACTTCTTCTTTTCTTAGATAATGGTCAGTATCGACCAGTTGGTGGGCATGGAGTAAAGAAGTCCAACGCTAGGATTATCTTTGCTAGTGGTCGAAACCTAGAGGATTTAGTTGAATCTGGAGAGATGCGTAGAGATTTTTTCTTTAGATTGAAAAGTGGTGTGAATTTAAGACTCAAACCACTTCGAGAGGATAAAGAAAAAATAGTATCCCTTTGTAAGTTCTTTGCGAATTCTAAAAATGTCTTTGTCTCCAATGAGTTGATTGAGAGTTATCAGGAATTAAATTGGCCTGGAAATGCGAGACAACTCCTGGGACATCTCGAAAAGAAAAGAGTTTTATCTGGTGGCGATAAAATCATTTGGGATGGCAATGATGATAGTCTGAAAATAGATAATGAAGAAATATTTCTCCCTGATAATGTTATTCCAATGAAGAATTTAAAAATAAATTATGCAAATAAAATATTAAATCAATTTGATGGAAGTATTAAAAGAACATCTGACGTCTTACAGATTAGTCAAAATACACTTAGAAGTTTAGTTGGTAAATAAATCAAACTGCAAGGACGGAGTTAACGTAAATTTCGTCAATCTTACCTTTGATCTTAAGGTCCTTGATTAGTTGATTAAGCTCAAGGAGGAGCTTATCTTTTAGAATAACTTTCCCTTCTTCTGAGAGAGGAAGGCTTGGTATTATTGGATGAACCATTAAATTTATCCGATCGTGAATTAGGTATTCATTCTCAAAAAAGTATTCTTTTATGTAGCGATTAGAAGGTTCAATTGTGAAGTCAATTTTAACTTGTTTTGGATTGTGAATTCCCTCTATATAGAGAGGCATGCTTAAGTTAAAAATAGTGAAATGTTTTTCATTCTTCTTGTAATAAACTGGCCTTACTCCAATCTCAATAGCTTCTTCTGCGCTGGCGGGTCCTCTAACTTTATTGTAAAGATCCCCACTAAAATACCAAATGCTAAATAGTGAGCTGGTTGAAGCAATAATTAGAGTTAATGAAACCGCAACAGTCGTTGCACTAAGGGTATCGTACCAAGTTTTGAAACTAATAAAGGGTGCTTTCAAAATTGCCACTATTGAAAGAAGAAAACCTTTAAGGTTAAACTTTTTGCTTTTTAGAGATCGAAGGCTAATTATCCAATGAGTGAAATGACCTTGAAAATTACCTACGAAGCCTGTTAATTTTCCTAGAAGAATAGGAAAGAAGGCCATCACTCTCATCCCAAGCATTTTAAACCAGATGATAGTTCGACTCTTTAGGTTAATTAGTTTTTCTCTTCCACCAACGAGAAAATTTTGGCCTTTTGTTGGCATGAGCTTATGGTAAAGCTCCCAGAACTTCTTTATGATTGAAACAATCATAGAGTCCATTTTATGCTCGATTTTTTGCCACTTTTTCAAGTTAGTCCTCTTCTATTATTCGGTCTTATATCAGACCTCAGTACCTTATCGGGTATTTAAGTTAAATGTTAATTACTTAAGGGTTTTAGTCACCTACTGCCCAGAACCTATTGATTAAGCGTTTTGTCGTGGGTTTTTAGAGGAAAAATTATCCAGGTTTCTAATTAAAGCTCAGCAAAACTTCCTTCTTCCTCGAGTTAGCCGAAAAGTTCTGTGTTACGACCCTTGGAGGGGGATTTATGAAAGCTCAAATAACAATTATCTTATCTCTGATTTGCCTAACTGGATGTGCTGGAATGGCCTACCCTGATAGAACTTTTATTGAGCAAATGGATCATGAGACGGATGGGTTTTTCGTTCCTGGACAAGACTTTTCTGTCGTACCTGGTGACGGGGGAGCAGCAGGAAGAACTCGCGACGAAATTCATCAAAGAACTCCAGCCTCTGTTCGAACACGTAAAGATGAATTACAAGATAGATCATTGAAACAAGAGTTGGGTGCTAAGCTTAATGCACTAGACGAGAGATCTTACGATGAGTACGTGCGGTATAGAGAATTTCTACCGACTGACTCTGATAAGTTATATTTTTTAAACCTTCCTCGAAATGAGAGAGTCGATTATCTTATGACTAGGGGTTATGCTCCAGAGATTAGTAAAAAATATCTTAAAGAAAAGCAAAATGGTCGAGGGATGAGCTACTTTGAATCTCGGGCCGTAAGAGTAAATGATATCTATCATGGGATGAGCAAAGTTCAAGTTCAGACCAGCTGGGGACGACCTACAAGAGTCGATATTGCAGGTAATCCTGCCAATGAAAATGAAAGGTGGTCCTTCTACGAAAATGGAAAAGTTCGGCAGGTTTTCTTTGAAAATGGATCAGTTGCCGGCTGGATCATGGACTAATAATCTAACTTGTTGAAATCTCATTAAATAAATCCCGTATTTGAGGGGTTTGCCCCGTGTTAACAATTGTCTATTAATACCTAATCTTATATTCTGCCCCACAAAAACTCGGACCCCTAATCTGCTTAATTTGTACGTTATTTGTACATATAAATGAGGTGAGCAATGAGCACTCTATTAAATGATTTTGCGTTGGAATTTGAAAAACCCCTTAAAGATCTTGAAAATCAAATTCAAGAACTGAAGGAAGTGACGAATAAGTCTGGTGGAGTAGATCTTTCCAAAGAAATTAAAACATTACAAAAGAGAGTCGACACTCTTTTGAAAGATATTTATGGGAACCTTACCCCTTGGGATCGTGTTCAACTTTCTAGACATCCAAAGAGGCCACATTCTAAAGATTATATTGAAACTATTATCGATGACTTTAAAGAAGTTAAAGGTGATAGAAGATTTGCCAACGATCCAGCGATCATCACTGGTTTCGGATACATTGGTGGAACAAAAGTCGCAGTGCTTGGAATTGAGAAGGGAAGAAAAACAAAAGAAAAAGTTCTTCATAACTTTGGAATGCCAAGACCTGAAGGATACCGTAAGGCCTTGAGAGTAATGCAAACGGCATCGCGATTTAATATTCCTGTAGTTGCTTTTGTTGATACTCCAGGAGCTTACCCAGGAATTGGAGCTGAAGAAAGAGGACAGTCTGAGGCCATTGCTACGAACCTAGCAGAAATGTTCGATATCAAAACTCCTATCTTGGCCTGTGTTATTGGTGAAGGTGGTTCTGGTGGGGCACTTGGAATTGCCATTGCTGATAAAGTATTGATGATGGAATATTCAATCTATTCAGTTATCTCTCCAGAATCATGTGCTTCCATTCTTTGGGCAGATCCAAAAATGGCAGAAACAGCTGCGAACTCTCTACAACTTAGTCCGGAGAAGGCATTAGAATTAAAAGTTGTGGATGGAATTATTCCAGAGCCTACTGGTGGAGCTCAAAGAGATTGGCCAGTGGCGATGGAGTCAGTTAAGAGCTCTATTTTAGAAGAGCTTTCAAAATTAAATAAATTATCAGTCCAAGAAATTCTTGATGGTAGATTTAATAAGTTTAGATCAATGGGTAATCAAACAATTACTCAATAGGAGAAAAAGTGTCCCTACAATCAATGACAGGCTATGGGCAAGGTGAAGCTGCTGGTGAAAACTATACAGTCGTAGCAGAAATTAAAAGTGTAAATCATAGATTTAAAGACATGAGATTTAAGATGTCTTCAGTCTTTGCTCCTATCGAAATTGAATTAAAGAAATCTTTAGGGAAAGCTTTTTTTCGAGGAAGTTTTGACATCTTTTTAAATTATAAAAGAGGTGAAAATAACACGAAGTTTGATGATATTGACCCAAAGAAAGTGAAATCATTTTTAGAGAAGATGAATGAAATTACTTCTGGGACAGGTGTTGACTTCACATGTTCACACACTGATTTTCTTAGGTCTGAGTTTATGGCCGACCAAGACGATAATAAGTCTGATGAGCTTAGGGAATTAGCGAAGCAAGCCTTTGCAAAAGCAATTGAAACACTTTCAGTCTCTAGAGAATCTGAAGGTGGGAAAATGATTGAAGTCCTTAGAAACCATCGGGACATTTACAATACTCACTATGATGTCATCTTAGAAAAATCTAAAACTTTCCAAACTCATATTGAAGAAAGAATTACAAAGAAATTTCAAGAATTCTCATCTGAAATCAAAATAGATGAGCCAAGATTTCTTCAAGAAGTTGTTTATTACTTAGAGAAGATGGATGTACACGAAGAAATTAATAGAATTCAGGCCCATCTTGAGAAATTAGATTCTCTGCTTTCTTCTAAAAGAGAAGTAGGGAGACAGATAGACTTTTTAATTCAAGAGCTAGGAAGAGAAACGAATACAATTGGTTCTAAGTCAGCTCTCAAAGAAGTTTCAGATAGTGTCGTTCAGATGAAAGTACAGTTGGAGAAAATCCGAGAGCAGGGGTTAAATCTCGAATGAAAAAGGGAAAAATTGTCATAATTGTTGCACCATCAGGGTCAGGAAAGTCTACTCTGATTAAAAAACTCAAGGCCGAGCTTCCTGAGCTGGTTGAGTCTGTGTCATTTACTACTCGTCCGATTAGGGATGGTGAGGTTGATGGCGTTTCTTACAACTTTATTGATGAAAATTTATTTAAATCAAAAATTGAGTCTAATGATTTCTTGGAGTGGGCTAAAGTCCATGGAAACTACTATGGAACAGAGAAATCTTTTGTGGAGTCTGAAATTAAAAAAGGTGTTAACCTTTTGTTTGACTTAGATGTTCAGGGGACAGACTCATTTAAGTCATATTTTAAAGATGAAGCAAAGGCCATTTTTATCGCACCCCCGTCTATAGTGGAGTTAGAGAGCCGGCTTCGAAATCGTGGAACAGAAACCACGGGTATTATCAATTTACGGATTGAGAACTCCAAAAAAGAAATTTTAAGAAAAGACGATTATGATCACTGTGTAGTTAACGATAACCTTGATAGGGCTTTCGGTGAACTCAGAGATTTGGTAAGATCTATATTAGAGGAAAATTAATTTGTACCAACCCCTAGATTTCTCACATGAAAGAGATATTACTCTCGACGATCTAAAGCGACGAGTACAGGCCTATTATCCTGATGCTGACTTTGATCTCCTTGAGAAGGCCTATCATTTTGCAGAGAAGGCACACACCGGTCAAAAGCGGAGTTCTGGGGAAGAATATTTTATTCATCCAATAAATGTTGCAGCAACACTCATCAAACTTCGATTAGATATGGACAGTATTGCCGCAGGCCTTCTTCATGATGTTGTAGAAGATTGTGGAGTTACACCAGAAGAAATTGAAAAAGAATTTTCTGTTGATGTAATGCAAATTGTTGTTGGTCTAACAAAAATTTCAAAAATTAAGTTTAAAACAAAAGAAGAGAGTCAGGCCGAAAACTTTAGAAAAATGGTTGTTGCTATGGCCAAAGATCTAAGGGTTATTATTGTAAAGCTTGCTGATCGAATGCATAACATGCGTACTCTTCAATACGTTAATGATGAAAAACAAAAGAAAATTGCTCAAGAAACAATCGATATTTATGTTCCTCTTGCATCTCGATTAGGTATTAACTCAGTTAAAGGTGAGCTAGAAGATTTATGTCTTCGCTTTCTTCATCCTGAAATTTATTATCGCTTAGCTGAAAAAGTAGCGATGAAAAAATCTGAAAGAGAAAAATATATCAATAACACTGTTGGTGAGATCCAAGACAAACTTATTGATTACGGAATGAAAATTATGGTGAAGGGGAGACCTAAGCACTTCTTTTCAATCTATAAGAAAATGATGGCCAGAGGTGTAGACTTTGAACAAATTCAAGATGTCCTGGCCTTTAGAATTATCGTTAATAATATTACTGAGTGTTATAAGGCCCTTGGGATTATTCACTCATCTTTCACACCGATACCTGGAAGATTCAAAGATTATATTGCCATTCCAAAAGTGAATAATTATCAATCTCTCCACACGACAGTTATTGGTCCTAAGGCCGAGAGAATCGAAATCCAGATTCGAACAGATGAAATGGATGAGGTTGCTGAAACTGGGGTTGCCGCTCATTGGAAATATAAAGAAGGAATTAAGTCCGGGAAACGAAAGTTAGACTGGGTTGAAGAATTACTTGAGTTTAACCAGAACGTTGAAAATAATAACGAATTTATGAATGTTATTAAAAATGATCTTGATATGGGAGGAGTCTTTGTTTTTACTCCCGATGGAGATGTTAGAGAGTTAAGATATGGGGCGACTCCTCTTGATTTCGCTTATGCAATTCATACTGATGTCGGACATCGATGTGTTGGATCTAAAGTAAACGGAAAGATGGTTCCACTTAGACACACTTTAAAGTCTGGTGACACTGTTGAGATTATGACTAGTAAGAACCAATCACCCTCTAAAGATTGGTTAAATATTGTTAAGAGTTCTAGGGCTAAAACAAAAATTAAGCAGCATCTTCTCAAAATAGAACGAGACCAAAATAAAGAAGTCGGAAAAGACATCTTAGAGAAGGCTTTTCGTGTATTTGGTACCTCTTTACCAAAAGTAATTAAGAAGGGAGACTTGGCTAAAGTTATAGCAGATTTAAATTACACAAATGAAGAAGAACTATATATTCATGTTGGCTCAGGTAAATTCTCAGCAAAAGATATTATTGATAAGATTCCGACTTTAAAAGAGGAAGAAAACAATGATGAGAAAAAACTTGAAGAAATAAACTCTTATAGTCAGAAGTTATCAAAGTCAGTAAGAAAGAAATCCAATAAAGATAATGCCGTAATTGTCGATGGAATGAATGATGTTATGGTTCGAATGGCCAGATGCTGTAACCCAATTCCTGGTGATCCAATTATGGGTTATATCACGAGAGGACGGGGTATTACTGTTCACCATGTCGACTGTAATAGAGTTGAAGTTGGTGAGCTTGCAAGAACAGTTAATGTCGAATGGAACTCAGAGTTTAGCTTTAAACATCCTGTGAACATTAGAGTCATTACTCATGATAAACCGGGAATCCTATCTCAGATATCAAAAGTTATTACAGGTATTAGTGTCAATATTAGGTCTGCAATTGCAAAATCACTTCCTGATAGAAAGGGTTCTTTTGTTTTTGAGGTAGAAGTAAAAGATTATTCAGAGTTACTTAGGGCCATATCGACAATTGAATCAATCGAAGAAGTAATTTCCGTCACTAGAGTCTAATTTAGAGGACTTCTCACATCTGGGTCCCAGAGCATAAGAAAACCCCATGTTCGCGTAATTTTAAAAACTTCTTTATATAGAATTTTTAAGCTTCGAAAGTTGTCATACTTGGTTTCAATTCCAGAGTAATAGAACTCGTAAGTCTCTTTTTCTGAGCTCAGTTGATTCATAATAATTTTAATTCTCATAATATGATAATCGTGACTGACAAGGAGAATTCTTTTTAGCCCCTTGTTTTTTCTTAGGTAGCGTAGTGTTGAAAGTACATTTTCAACAGTATTTGAGGCAAGGTAATCAATTTCAATCATGTCTGGATTCGGTGGGTTCACAGACTCTTTGAGGTCTAAGAGTGTGTCGACACTATTCTTTGAATAGACTCCAGTAATAAAAATTCGAGGTTGATTATACTCTCGAGCTTTTTGAAGTCCGTATCCAATTCTTCCTTTGTCACCAGTAAAGACAACAATGGCATCTGGTGGTCTTTTGAAAAATGCTTCTTTACTAATTTTGTTCTCATCTTCAGAAACGACGATAAAAAACATGCAGCTAAGAGTGTAGACGATAAAAAATATAAGGATGAGAAAACCCACATTTCGGGTGTATCTCATGTAGCGTGTACTTCTTGTTTCAAAAACGTATTTAGAGGTAAACATTATCTAGCAGCTATAACCTCTATTTCAACTAGAGCTCCCTTCGGAAGTGCTGGAACCTCAACGCAGCTCCTTGCTGGGTATGGCTCACTAAAGTAACTTTCATAGGCTTTGTTAACTTCTGAGAAGTTTCCTAGGTCAGTTACAAAAATACTAGTTTTGATAATGTTTTCTCTTTTTAGATCTTGAGATTCTAAAAGGCCGTCAATGTTATTCATTATCTGATCTAATTGTCCTACAAAATCAGACTTCATTTCCATTGACTTTGGCTCGAGTCCAATTTGTCCTGAGAAATATAAAACACCATTGAACTCAACTCCTTGCGAGTATGTTCCAACAGCAGCGGGTGCCTTATCAGTATTAATTATTTTCTTTTCCATTCTTCATACCTTTTTTTCTTTTAAAATCATCAACGATTGATAGTAGAGCGGTTAAGTTACACATATTAACAATTTCTGAAACAGAAGCTGTTCTTTGAATTATATTTGCTGTTCCTGCAAGAGGGACGAGAATTGGTCCAATCGCATCGGCGTCAGATAACTGTTGAAGAAGCTTGTACGAAATATTGGCCGATGAAAGATCAGGGAAGATTAGAATATCAGTTTGACCTGAAAGGCCGTTGAAACTGAAGAGCTTATCTAGGATTCTTTTATTAACGGCAACGTCAGCTTGCATTTCTCCTTCGCATTCCATTTTGGGGTACTTCTTCTTCGCAATTTCTACAGCTTTTTTTACTTTTCTTGCAGAAGGATGGTGATTAGAACCGAAACTTGAAAAACTTAAAAAAGAGACCCTTGGCTCTTTCTTCATAAGACTGTGATAAAGTTCAGCTGCTGAAGCCGCAATTTCTACTAGATCTTCAGAGCTCGGATCAATCTGTGCTGTACAGTCGGCAAGAAAAAGAACTCTCTCTTTAAAAACGAGTAGAAAGATCCCTGCGGCTTTCTTGCCCTCTTCTGTCCCAATAACTTTCATAACTGGCTTAAAGCAACTCGGGTATGAAAGTGTTGGGCCAGCAATAAATGCATTCGCAAGACCCTGCTGAACCATTTTTGCCCCGAAATAATTCTCTTGGGCCATCATATCTTCTGCGTGATAGATGGATACTCCGTCTCTTTCTTTTCTCTTTGAGAATTCTGAAATAAATGATGGAAAGTGTTCACTTTTAGCAGGAGTTACAATCTCTAATTCTTTTAAATGATCTAATCCAAGAGATTCCATTTTTGAATGAACTTGTGTTTTGCTACCAAGAAGTATGGGATCGATTTTTTTCTCATCTACAAGTTGATTAACGGCCTGAAGAATTCTTGTGTTGGAACCTTCGGCAAAAACCATTTTGACAAGCCCTTGCCTTTTAACCCAAGTCGAAAGTCTGTCTCTTAGAGACTTCATAAGAGCACCTGAAGTTCCAAGACGATCTTCAAGACTATTTGCATATTCTTGTAGGTCAGGAATTTCTATTCTAGAGACTCCAGTATCCATTGCCGCTTTTGCAACAGCAGGAGCGACTCTTGTTAAAACTCTCGTATCGAATGGTTTCGGAATGATATACTCTGGGCCAAATGAGAAGTCTGCATTATCGTAAGCTAGCTTAACTTCCTCTGGAACTTCTTCTCTTGCGAGTCCTGCCAGAGCATGAACCGCAGCCATTTTCATTTCACTATTAATTTTTCGAGCTCTTACATCAAGAGCACCTCTGAATATAAATGGAAAACCTAGAACATTGTTAACTTGATTTGGAAAATCAGATCTTCCTGTCGCCATAATTGCATCATCCCTGACTTCAGCAACTTCCTCAGGAAGAATTTCGGGCTCAGGGTTCGCCATGGCGAATATGATTGGGTATTTGGCCATTGTTTTAACCATTTCTTTAGTTAAAACTCCTCTGGCTGAACAGCCGATAAAAACATCGGCATCTTTCATAGCGTCTGCAATAGTTCTTCTTTCTGTTTTTACTGCAAACATTTCTTTGTATTGATTCATTCCATTTGTTCGACCTTGGTAAATAACACCTTTAGAGTCGCACATCATGAGATTTTCTTTTTTGGCTCCAAGATCAATAAAGAGATTTGCGCAAGCTATACTTGCGGCACCTGCTCCACTGAAAACCATTTTCACGTCACTAATTTTTTTCTTAGAAATTTCTAGTGCATTGATAAATCCAGCTGCTGCAATAATAGCCGTTCCATGTTGATCATCATGAAAAACAGGAATGTTCATTTTTTCTACTAACTGCTTTTCAATTTCAAAACATTCTGGAGCTTTAATATCTTCTAAGTTAATTCCACCAAAAGTAGGTTCAAGCTTTTCAACTACACTTACCATTCCTTCAACTGTTGATTCATCAACTTCAATATCAAAGACATCAATGTCTGCGAACCTTTTAAAAAGGACACCTTTCCCTTCCATAACTGGTTTTCCTGCGAGGGCCCCAATATTACCAAGACCTAGAACTGCAGATCCATTGGAGATAACACCGACTAGATTTCCTTTGGCGGTGTACTTGTATGCATCTTCTGGATTCTTTGCAATCTCCAAACAAGGAGCCGCTACTCCAGGAGAATAGGCCAGTGAAAGGTCATTACTTGTAAGAGTAGGTTTTGTAGAAGCGACTTCAATTTTTCCGGGTCGACCTACTTCATGATATTTTAGTGCTGCAAGATATTTAGAGTCTTTTTCATCCGCCATGGGGATATCCTTTTGATCAAAAATTAATCCCTATAGGCTATGCCAAAAACGACAAGGTTTCCATGCTTTGTTGACTATTTTGACTCAGTGCTCTTACTGAAAATTTTAAAAAGCTGAGGATAGATTACCAATCCGATGGTAGTTGACGCGATACCTATATAAAGCTCATCAATATTGGACGCAAATCCCGAGTGTTTTACATTTCTCCAGTAAGTCGTTCCTATAATTCCTAGCAAGCAAGAAAATATAAATTGGTTGTCTTTGATTTTCCCAGGAAAGATGTAGCCATAGACAACAGGAAGTAAGAGGCAACTCGCTGAGTAACTTCCAAGAGTCTTCCAGACAGTTTTAATATTCCCCTCAAATAAAATGGCCATGATAACAGAAATAATTCCAACAGAAACAACACCAAGATGGTGGAGAGATACTTTTCCTTTGTACTTTTTTGGAACAAGGTCGAAGGAGACAGTAGTTCCTGCTAAAAATAGATATGAGTCTAAAGTAGAAAGAATTGTTGCTAAAATTCCAGCAAGAACAAAACCTCTTACTCCACTTGGTAAGAGCTGAATGGCGTAGATCAGATAGGCTTGCCCTGACTCTGCTTCTGGAATAACTGCGCGAGCATACATTGCTCCAAAGGTAGTACAAATATCGAAACAAAACCATACCAAGGTAGAGATGAGAATTCCTTTCTTGGCAGTCTTGGCAGAGTCTGCTGCAAAAACTCTTTGGTAAAAGTTAGGATCTACTAAAGTTGAAAGAGCAATGAATCCCCAAACGAATGTTGTGGCAAGAGTCTCTCCACCTGTTAATGTAAAATGATTCTCAGGTAAGTTTTGTTTTAGAAAACTTAGTCCGCCAAACTCGGAAACTGAAAGAATTAAAATGAGTGCGACACCGGAACACATAACAAAAAATTGAACAAGGTCAGAAAATACTACGGCCCTAAAACCACCCCACATTGAATAGAGGATAACAACGATTACCCCTAAGCTCATTCCCATTATGAGGCTTAGACCAAACAAGGCCTTGATAAAAATACCGAGACTAATAACATAGGCAATAGGAAGAACATTGAAAAAATTAAAATATCCACTAAGCATTGCCGACCTTGGGCCAAACATCTTGTGAATAAGATCAGGTAAAGTTACTGCTTGGTAATTTTTAACATGATCAACAATGAATAGTGCAAAGATAATGTAGGCCACATACCAAAAAGCTCCTTGAGTAACGAAATTAAAGATTCCTTTTTTAAAGGCTATTTCTGTAACACCAAATATTCCTCCATACCAGGTTGCAACAAGAGTTCCAATAAAGAGGGGGAGAGTAAGATTTCGTCCCATTAAAAGTAAATCTAAAAAATTTAGATTTTCATCGTCAGCATTAATTTCTTTTTTCTTTTTTATCTCACCATAGAGTACGGCAGCAAAAGTAGAGAGTAGGACCAAGGAAAAGACAACCCAGTCGAGAGTTGTAATGACTTCAGAGATTGAAATATTAGGGTTAAAAGAACGGGACATAAATTCTCCTTTCGGCAGTACAAACTGCATCAAGTTCTAGGGTCGCCTACAAGGTTTAGGCCTCTCAGTCACTTAAGGTGATTCCCCTGATTTATTAATATGTCCCATTATTACATGAAATCTCTTTTAATTGTCTAGATTCCCTCCAAACTTTTCACTAAGTTCAATCTCAATACCATTTGGGTCAGTGATATAGACGGATCTACTCTCTGAATATTCGACATGTCCACCGTAGAGGTAAGGGATTTTGTTTTTGTCTAACCTTTTAATAATCCCATCGTAGTCACTTATGTGAATTCCAAAATGGTTCATATATCCAGAAGGAACTTCTTCAGTTTTGATACTTTCATATAGGCATAAGTAAAAACCGTTCTTTTTTCCAATGATCGAGTAAGGGTTTCCTGTACTACTTTTACCATTCTCTTTCTCATCGAGATCAAATACTTGCTTATAGAAAACCTTAGAGTTGTCCAAGTTTTTAACATTTAAATTAAGGTGATCAATTCCAATTATATTAAACATATCTACTCCTTTGTATGACTAGACCCATCTGCTTTGGATGAGTTTGCTCTTGTTAATTCTGCAATTTGCCTCTGAGTAAGCTACTTCAAAGCTTAGGCTTCCTAAAAACAGCACTTCTAGGATTTCTTTTATATTCTTCATGTTTTCCTCCGTTTCTTAAGTTGTTTTCATAATAGAGGAATTTGACAATAAATAAATTCGATATTATTTATATAGTAATAGAATAAATCTATAGGAGGTGCCATGACTATTACACAGATTGAATATGCTATCGCTGTTGACCAATTTAGGCACTTTGGAAAGGCTTCTAAGTCTTGCCATGTTACTCAACCAACTTTGAGTATGCAGTTATCCAAATTGGAAGATGAGTTAGGAGTCATTCTATTCGATAGGTCGAAATCTCCTATTTTACCTACGCAGGAAGGTCTGGCCTTTTTGAAACAGGCCCGGATTGCTGTTAAAGAGTTTAATAAACTTCGCAATGTTGTGGAAAGTGAGAGTACCGAACTATCAGGAAAATTTACAATTGCTGTGATTCCTACACTTGCTCCTTATGTTATCCCTCTTTTTGCTAAAGACTTCTCAGTTAAATATCCTAAGGTTGAATTAGTCATTGAAGAAAGAAAGACAGAGGAGATAATAAAACTTCTTGATGAAGACTCAATCGATGTTGGAATACTAGTCACACCTTTAAGTAAAGATGAGATTATTGAGAAAGTTCTATTCTATGAGCCTTTCTATTTATTTTGTGATCCAAAAAGCCCTTTGTTTAAGAAAAATAAAGTGTCTCCCGAGAGTATTCAGAATGAAAACCTTTGGATTCTTGATGAAGGCCATTGCTTTAGAGATCAGGTTTTAAAAATATGTAAGTATAAAGGTAAGAGGAAGGGCGATATTCAATTTCAAAGTGGGAACCTGGAAACACTGAAGAATATGGTTAAATCCTGGGGAGGAGAAACATTACTTCCTAAACTTGCCATCGATCAATTGGACTCAAAAGATAGGAAATGGGTAAGGCCTTTTTCTTCTCCAGTACCAACAAGAGAAGTGTCTCTTGTCCATAATAGAATTTATCTAAAAGAAAAATATATAGATGCACTTCAAGAAGTGATTCTGTCTAAACTTCCTGAAGATATAAGTTCACTCAAAATGAAATCATTAAAAATTATTCCAATTCAATAATTTTGTGTAGCCAAAATGAAACCAGTGTCAAAGTGGCTAAAAAACCAAAAATGGCCTAAGTGCCCATGAATAAAGGAATCCTGTCGGTTTGAAGAACTTTCTAGTCTGATAGAAAAAGTTGAACTTTTTTTAACTAAATACATCCCTAACCATGATTTAATGCTTGGGCCTTCTTAATAAACCCGGGATTGGGTATATGGCACAAACTACAAGGAAGGAGATCTCATGATGAGAGCGAGAGGGAGAGAGAGTAAGTTTTTTAAATCTATTATTTTAATTTCAACTATGGTGCTTTTGGGGGCCTGCGGAAAACAGAACCTACCATCTGATTATAGTAGTGTTTTTCAAAGCCAGATTATTATTGGTGATCTTGATTGGAAAGAAATTACAGGTTTATCATCATCAAACCAAATTCGAATAAATGGAAAGGCCGTCGGAGATGTCGATCTACCTGTTATGGGAAGTCGTTGTACTGGGTTTCTTATTTCTGAAGATGTCTTTATGACAAATCATCACTGTATCCCAAGCAGTCGTTATGCAAGTGGGGTCACAGTAAAATTCAAACACGAAAAAGGGGTAAGCACTGCTAATCAAGCAAAATATAATTGCTCTACCTTTATCGGCAATAATAGAGAGTTAGATTTTGCTCTTTTAAAATGTGCCGGTAAGCCAGGGAGAAAATTTGGGTTTGTTAAATTAGACTCAGATGCAAAGAGTAAAAATACATCGATCTATATTGTTCAACAAAACTGTGATTATTATACAAGTTCAGATTGTGACTGGACTAAAAAATACTCAGAAGGAAATATAACGAAAGTTGCGGCTGAATATTCTCACAATGCCGATACCTTAGGTGGCTCTAGTGGATCTCCTGTTTTTAGTAAGTCAAATCATGAGGTAGTTGCTATCCATCATGCAGGAGCAGGTAACAATGGAAGAGGTAGAGGTTATGAGAACTTTGCTGTTCCGATGTCTAAAATTGTTCCCTATATTCTTACTCATTTTCCTCAAGTCGATTTGGGGGGGAGTTCTGATGATGGAAGTGATGATGGAGACGATGATCAATCAGCTCAAGACTATGAGCCAAACAACTCATTAAGTTCGAGTGCATATGTAGGACTTCCATTTGAAGCTAACTTAAAAGTTGGATCATCATCAGATAATGATTACTTTAAATTTAAAACGACTTCTGCAGGCAAGATAAAAGTAAAAGTGACCTTCTCACATTCAGAAGGTGACCTCGATTTGAAACTCATTAATGGGTCAAGAAAGACAATTGCTAAAAGTGAGTCAACTTCAAGTCAGGAATCTATAGAGTATGATGCCCCTAAAGGGACTTTTTATGTGAAAGTGTTTGGCTATAAAGGAGCAAAAGCAAAATATAAAATACAGATCTCTGTTAATGGGCAAGCTGTTGGAAATGAACCCAATGATAGTGTTGCGACAGCTACTTCAGTTTCACTTCCAACTGAGTTAGATAAAAAAATAGATACTGCTGGTGATCTTGATTATTATGAATTCAAGTTAACTCATGGAAAAACAGTTGATGTTAGCTTAAGCTTTGATCATTCCGTAGGAGACTTGGATCTTTTTCTCATAAATGAATCGGAAGATGTTTTAGATAAGTCAACAAGTGTAAAGAGCTTTGAGAAAATGACTAAATACTTACCTAAAGGGACTTATTATGTTGTTGTAAAAGGTTATAAATCAGCGAAAGGAAGTTATAAAGTGAAGTTAAAATAAAATGACTAGGGAGTGGAGTTCCACTCCCTTTTTTATGCACATTCTTGAAGAAATTTTCTTGCTCTCATCTCAGACCAATAGTGATCACCATCAAAATTAACAAATCCGACATGTCCTCCACTATCAGGGATTTCAAGAAATAGATTTTTATTTTTAGAACACTCTTTGATTGGGTAACAATTCTTTCCAATAATAGGATCGTTCTTCGCATTTATAATCAGAGTAGGAACCTCAATTTGAGATAAGAATTGCTTCGAACTACATTGAGAATAATAATCATTTGAATCTCTAAATCCGTGAAGGGGAGCAGTGTAATTATTGGTAAATTCTTCGAGAGTTTTAACTCTATGAACATTTTTTACATCAACGATATGGTCTATAGGGTTGATTTGGTTTTTCAAAATGATTTTTTGCTTCATCGTTTTTAAAAACATATCCATGTAGCCCATATTCAGAGTTTTGTGGAGTTGTCTATTAGAGCAAGAGAGATCGGCAGGAACTGAAAACAAGATGGCCTTATCAATTGAAGAATGAAGATTCTTTCCATTCTCTCCAAGGTATTTTCCCGTAAGGTTTGCTCCTAAACTAAAACCAATGAGAGAAATACTTTCATATTTTCCTGTTGAAACTACATGATCGACTACGGAAGCAAGGTCGTAAGTTGCTCCAGCATGATAAAACATCTTTAATCGATTAATTTCCTTGCTACAGCCTCTCATATTCCAGGCCATTACATCGTAGTCATATTGATTTAATTTTCTGGCCATACCTTTAACGTATTGTGAGTTGGTATCACCTTCTAGTCCGTGGGAGAGGATGACTAGTTTTTTTGAACCCACTGAAGAGAAGTCCATATCTAGAAAATCACCATCAGGGAGTTCTAATCTTTCTCTTTTGTATTCTATTTCACCGACACTTCTAAAAAAATAAGGGTAGATAGTTTGAACATGTCCATTTTGAAAAAATCTTGGCGCGTTATAACTTGAATCCTTCAATATCGGCACATATCCTCCTAATGATGCAAAACCCTAAATTAGGGTTAACACCCATGATATAGCAAATCTAAATCAAATTGCAGAGGGTAAAGATTAGGTATCATACTTATTTTTAAGTATTTTTGGACCATTCTTGACCGCTCGGGCATAGAATTCGGCCCGGAGCCTTGTTATTTCACTTTCAGTCAGATTTCCCATCTTTCCAAGTCGTTTAGTCCTGTCCTGAAAAATTTGATAACAGATAATGGCTGCAGCGACACTGATATTGAATGATTCAGTAAAACCTACAGTTGGAATAATAATATTTATATCGGACTGCTCAAGCATATAGTCACTGACACCCTCAAGCTCATTCCCGAGTACGATCGCAGTTGGAATTGAGAAGTCTACTTCTTCAATTCGTAGTGCATCCGAACTTAAGTGGGTCGTGGCAATTCGATAACCTTTATCCTTTAATTCTTGAATACAAGGTTCTGGTTCTTGCCAGTTTTTCATGTGGACCCATTTGTGGGCGCCTTGAGTAGTTCTCTTTGAAAGTTTTGTCTTTTTACTCTCGATGATATTTAACGGTAAGATGCCAAAATTCTCGGCAGATCTAACAACAGCATTGATATTTCCTGTGTCATATAATCGCTCAAGAACGAGAGTGATGTCACAAGTTTTATCTGCCATCACACTTTCAATTCTCTCTTTTCTCTTCTCTTGCATCTGCTCAGTAAAAGTGTCAAATATGTCTTGAACAGAGTACTCAAGCCCATCATTCATGATGATTTTTTCTGAAAATGGAAAGAAGTTTTTATGATTCATGAGCTAAAATTGTCCTTTAATTTCTACCAATAACTACTTCAAATTTTAGTGAAATGGAAGGGGTAAATTTCCATTGTTCATCTCTTGGAAATGTACCTTTTGGGCTTAGCTCATAAAAAAACCAAGTCTTATGAAGCAACTGTCTATAGGTAATAGTGAGGTCATAATTTGTGATCATGGACTTTGGACGACTCGATCCTACTGCTTTCGCATGATACGAAATACCTCTTCTGGGGCTAAAAGTATGAAAAAATGAAGGTCCATGAATTATAGTGAAGGTATCAGTTTCATCTCTCCAGGTAGCATTATTTGAAAAACGAAATAATTTATTGGGTGAGACCTTGTAGTCAAAATCCAGGGAGCTTGTTTCCCCGAATCCATCTTCAAGGAACCAAAAAACACTTTGTTCTGCAATCATCTCTACGTCGTAAGGAAGTTTCCAGTTTCGTCTTACTCTTGCTCTTGCAAATGGTTCAGGGGGAATATCAACTCGAATACCAGTAGTAGCAAAGAAATTCCAATTCCTAGTTGAGTCAACTATGTACTGTAGAGCCGCAGTCGTTTTTCCTTTGGACGATATTTTACCTGATTTATTATCTCCTGTATTTCCAGAATCATCATGGGGAGTATTTTCAGGATTATCTTGAGCAGGATCGTCAGCTTTTTTTTCAAAAACAATCTTAAATCTTTTTTGAGTATAAGGGAGATGAATTTTGAATCTAATGTTTGCTTCGGTATTTAGTTTTTCACCTTCAACTTTTGTCGTCTCGGTCCACATCCTGATTCGGCTTCCATTGGCAAGGTCGTCACCTCTATTCTGACCAAAGAAACTGTCTATTTTAGAACCAATAAGGACTATGCTATTTGATAGGACATCGTGAGCCTCGTTAATTGAGTATGAATACTTCTTCTTGTCGCGTTCGGTGTCAGACTCTACTACATTGTAAAATTCTTTAGACATGGCCAAAGGAGAGAGAGTGATTATGAGGCAGATTAATATCTTTATCATATCTACTATTTTGGTCTGTTTTTTATAGTATGACAAAAAATTATGTACCTTGACTCACCTTAATAAGGAGAAAGATAATAGTTAAACATTGGAGGAAAAATGAAAATTATAAAAATACTTATGCTTTTGACTATTTTATCTATGTCAGCTCAATCTTTTGCTAAGGACAGTAGTTCTGGTTGTGGAGCTGGTTGGTACATACTGAAAAAGAACTCTTTGGTTTCTTCTTCACTGAGAGCGACAACCAACGCAATGTTGCTAAATACTCTGGGAATGACATTTGGAACTTCAAACTGTTCTCAACACAGTATTGTGAAAACAGAAAAAGAGGCCATTCATTTTGCTGAAGCAAACCATCATCAATTAATGCTTGATATCTCAAGAGGAAGTGGAGAGTACTTAAGTGCTTTTAACGAAATCTTAGGATGCAAAATGGATAAGTTTGCTCCTTCGCTGCAAGGTAGTTTTGATAAAATTTACAAAGGTGATAATGAAAATGCTGTAGAAGTATTGGATAAAATCATTATCCATGGTGAATGTGGAACTGTTTGATCATAAAACAATCACTTCTTCTTACTTTATTGATATCGGCAGTAAGTCTTGCTGCCGATAATTTTGATCCTGTACAAACCATTTCAAGAACTAGGCAGTGGAAACTTCTACTTCATATGGAAAAGAAGGAAGATCTTTCAGAGTCTAGGATAGATAGTCCTCGATTTTTTCTAAACAAAAAGGGAAAAATCGATCCAGATAAAGAACTTAAATCTACACTTATTAAATTTAGAAAAAAAATAAAAGGAGATGTTAATAAACATCCACTCTGCCGTTTTCCTGCAAGACGAATGTTTTTAGAAAAAACATTGAAGCTAAAATTTCAAAATATTTATTGTAAGGATTTTGAGAACTGGAAAAAGGGAGTTGATCCCAAGGGAATAGCTTTAATCTTTGCAAGCTCATACCCAAATAATCCAGCATCAATGTTTGGCCATACTTTTATTAGGTTCAAAAAAGGGAAAAGAGAGAATGACCTTTTAGATTATGGAGCAAGTTTTGGGGCCATGGTAGACGGATCTGATAATCCTGTGTTGTACGCAATGAAGGGATTGTTTGGTCAATACCGAGCAGGGTTTAGTCTTAGTCCCTACTATCAAAAAGTTAATGAATATGCACAAATAGAAAGCCGTGACTTGTGGGAATATGAACTTAAGCTTGAAAAATCAGAGATCGATTTGATATTAGCTCACCTTTGGGAGTTATATTATAATGCTTGGTTTGATTACTGGTTCCTAGATGAAAATTGTTCATATACTCTTGCTGCTCTTTTAAATGTCGGAAATCCAACTTGGAACCTTGTAGAAGATCATAAATGGTTTGTAATGCCTCATGATGTCGTTAAACGTGTTACACGAGAAATTCCTCTTCGGTCTGTGAAATTCCGGCCAGGAGTAAAGAAGGTATTAGAACAAAGAATCAAATATTTAAATGAGAAAGAGAAAAAAGATTTCGAGAATCTAATTAAAAATAAAAAAGTTAAAAATGAAAGGATTACTTCACTCGATACAGCATTGGATTATTTTAATTATAAAAAAATGAAGGCAAAAGGAAGACTTACTAAGCAATCTAAAAAGCTCTATAGGAAACTTTTAAAGAGAAGGGCGAGAAGAAAAGAAAGCTCTCCTTTGGTATTAGTATCTTCTCAAAATAGACCGGAGACAGGGCATCAATCGAGTTTACTAAGTTTAGGGATGGCACACGATAAAGAAGATCTCTTTTTTGAGTTTTCAAATTATCAAATTTTTAAAGACTGGACTGATACCGACATGGGTTACGAACCCTTTAGTCGAGTGGAGGCTTTTGGACTTGAAGTTGAAGCTGGTGATGAAAGAATCACGATGAAGAAAATAGAATTCATATCAGTTACTTCTCATACCCCTCTCAACACTATTGATCCCGGAGCTTCCTGGGAAGTAAATTCAAATATCAAAAGAGTCTCAGATTATCGATGTGATTATTGTATGGCGATAAATCTTGAAGGGAAGATTGGAATTTCATTTATGAATAAAAACAAATCCCTTTTTAGTGTTTTAGCGGGAGGGTTTACACAAGTTGCAAAAGACTTACCTGATGGTCATAGTGCAGGGTGGATTGCGACTTCTCGAATAGGTCATGCTGCTAATAAAAAATTAAAATTTTATTTGGAAGGAAACATCAAATCAGACCTGGCGAATAAATCTAGTCAATGGATTTTAGGCTCAACAGCTGGAATGACAATTGGTCTTGAAAGACTCGGTGATATCAAAATTAATTCTAATCTAAGTAAAACCAAAGATGGTAGGGAAGTTATCGTTCATAAACTGGGAATGTATTTTTATTACTAGCAAAATTCCTTAATATTATTGAACACTTAAGTCTCCGGTACAATTTTCCAAGTACGCTTAGAAAGCCTTAGCCCTCTATAATATTAGTGTGTGTTAATCTATGAAGAAGAGTAGTTTATGAAATTTGTCGGTTGTTTGTTTCTCTGGATAGTTTTCAGTTCATCCTCATTTGCTTATGAAGTCCCTTCATATTTTTTGAAGCGTTGGACGGCAACTCCAGTCAAAGTAAAAAAAGAAAAAGGTAAAACGATTGCTCGATCAAAAGTTTTTCGTCGATATGCAATGGTGGGTGGAAAAGTTTTTTCTATTGGTACTGTTACCTTCTTTCAAGTTAAAAAGAAAAAAACTGATAAATTAACTGCTGAAACATTTTTAAGTTTAAAAAGTGCATACGGTGAAGATGAAAGATGGACTACTAAAAAAATCGGTAAGACGATGGTCGTTGAAGGGCCTTGGAAGAAAGGTAATCGTTACTTTCGATTTTATATAACTGAGTTGAAGGAGTCTCTTTCGATTAGTACAGCTTCGTTCAGGTTAGGTTATCAAGATAGCGTCGGACCAGAGTCTTTGATTATTCAACGAGGTATGGCCGAAACAGCAAATAAGAAAAGACATTTTTCTATATTCAATTTTGTTTCTCCTATATCTGAAGCACAAGCACAGTTCGGTGGCTGGCCTTTTGGAGGAGGAAGCGGAACAGGTTCAGGAGGAAACCCTCTCGATTTTTCTGACTTAACAACTTCTGTTGACCAATTAAATAATAACTTTGGACAGATTAACAATCAGTTAACTCAAACAAATACCCAACTAGGAAATGCTAACAACAACTGGAACAATACCAATACCGAACTAGGAAATGCTAACAACAACTGGAACAATACCAATACTCAAATAGGTAATGCTAATCAAAACTGGAACAATACTAATACGCAAATAGGTAATGCGAATACTAATTGGAACAATAGTAATCAAAACTGGGCAAACTCAAATACTCAAATGGCAAACGCTAATCAGAACTGGGCTGAAACTAATCGGCAATATGCAAGAACAAATGATATTGCAGAAAAAATGCTAGATCCTAAACACATGTTTACTCTCGCCGCTGCAACATCGGCGGGGGCTGTCTTTGGTGCGACTTTAGCAAACCTTGTTATCGATGGAGTTGTCGCAGGAGCAAAAGCAATTTGGAATTTAATAACGGATGCAAAAAATAAAGCTGAAAGATGGGAAAAGTTTAAGAAAGCAAGAAAGGGCTGGGAAAAAATGAACCAAGCTGTCAGAAAACTTGAAAGTCTATTAGATAATTTTCTAATGTCTCAAGAGCTAATGCAAAAAATCCAGGAGAGTATCAGACCAGAGGATAAACATAAACTTTCAAGAGAGAGTCTTATTTCTCATTTATCAATTTCTCATAGAAGACTGAAAAAAAGAAAAACTCTACTTGAAGATATTTTTGATTCAACCACAGATATGCGTTGTGAAGAAATCGTAGCTAAGAAATTAGACGAAGTCGAAAAACTAATGACGAATGCTTCGAACTTAAAAAAGTTTTTAAACCTTCAGCAATTTGAAGTTTATAACGATAAAATGTTTTGTGATAAGCTCCAGGGAATTATGGGGAAACTTGGAGAAGCGGAAGCCGCTCTTCAGAGTTATCGAATTAATATTTTAAATGCTAGAGAAGAGTGGGAAGAGCACAATGAAGATCGAATTGAAGATATGGCAGATGCTATTGAGAGAATAAATGATGAAGATACTGCTGAAGACTTTATGGATCAACGTATAGAAAATGCAGAAGAGCTCTTCGAAACTTTAGAAGATGGTCTTGAGGACCATGAAGATAATTGGGTTGATAACTGTAAAACAAGTCACCCTGATTGGAATAAAAGGTTTAACAGTCACCGAAATGGTTCTAACAACTTTGCAAGATCTAGAAATAGAAGAAAAATACGAAAGGCTTGTGAAGTAAAATACAAAGCTGAATTTGGGCAAAGAAATGCAAAACGTCTAAGTGATGCTAAAATAGCAATGAATAAGAAAATTACATTAGCGAAAAGAGACTTTCAACGTTCAAGAAATACACCAATAGAGATTGATACTTCTGTTGAGGATGGAAGACTTTTATCTTATTACAAATGGTTTTCTGACATCGAAGAGCAACAACATTGTTATACCCATCGAGAAAAAGATAAGTGTAAAAGGGCCGGTAAAGTTAAGTTTATGGGACCTTTTTATGTGCTAGATCGGGCCAAAGCTAGATTACAAAATATCTGTGGACACGATCAATATACGTATTAGTTCTATCTGAATTTTATCAACTACCTATACAATGAAACAGCGCGCCGCTTTGGCGCGTGATTTCCAGTAGTTGACTCGTCCCGCAATTTAGTGATTTATGGCCTTCCTGTTGTCTAGAAGGTATGGTTTTTGCGTTCAAATTAATAAAAATAGATGGAGGCCAGTATGGCAACGGTAAGCTTGAAAATTCCAGGTGGAAACAAGATTACGATTCCCCACTACCCAATCGATATGATTGGTGCGGACGAAAGAGCGGGAACATTCACCAAGAGAAGTATTAAGAAACAAAGTAAGATGGATGCACTTTATCTTGCTATTCAAATGACTGACTTAACAACACTTGGAGGAGATGACACTCCTGGAAAAGTTGAACAGTTGTGTGGAAAAGCAATTAATCCTGTACCACCACAATTTCTTGAAGAACTTCATAGAATAGTTCCAGCAAAAGAATTTAGACCTATTCCTAAAGTTGCTGCAGTTTGTGTTTATCCTGAACAAGTTCCAGTGGCAGTTAGATGTCTTGAAGGAACTGGAATTAATATCGCAAGTGTTGCAACTGCATTTCCTGCAGGACAATTACCTTTAGACATCAAACTAAGAGATGTTAAAAGAGCAGTGAAATTTGGTGCTACTGAAATTGATATGGTGATTGATCGGGGAGCCTTTCTTCGTGGAGATTATCAAAAAGTTTTCGATGAGATCGTTGCAGTAAAAGAGGCTTGTGGTGAAGATGTTCACTTGAAAGTTATTCTTGAGACTGGTGAACTTAAAACATACGACAATGTAAGACTTGCGAGTTGGATGGCGATGGAAGCCGGTGCTGACTTTATTAAAACATCAACAGGTAAGGTGCAGCCTGCTGCGACTATGCCAGTAACACTCGTTATGTTGCAGGCCATTTGGGACTTCTATCAAGAGACTGGAAAGAAGATTGGTATGAAACCAGCTGGTGGTATTAGAACGGCAAAACAAGCTGTTCACTATCTTGTCATGGTAAACGAAACTCTTGGAAGTGATTGGCTTGATCCAGATATGTTTAGATTTGGAGCAAGTACACTTTTAAATGATTTATTAAGACAAATCTTTAAACAATATTCTGGCCAATATTTTTATGATGATATTTTCTCTTTAGATTAGGGAAAGGAATTAATTATGACTAAGAAAAAAACTACGAAGAAAAAAGTAAGCGCAAAAAAGAAGACTTCTTCTAAGAAAAAGGCTCCGGCAAAATCTAAGAAGAAAGCTACTAAGAAAAAAGCTGTTAGAAAATCTTCTAAGAAAGAAAAATTTGTCTTTGATTATGATCCTGCACCAGAGTCTAGTGCTGTGGTAGATATTAAAAACAAATATAATCACTTCATTGATGGTGAGTTTGTTGCTCCAGAAGCAGGTAAATATATGCCTACTTTAAATCCAGCGACAGGAGAAACATTATCCAAAGTAGCAATCGGAAGTGAGAAAGATGTAGATAAAGCAGTTAAAGCTGCTCGTAAGGCTTATGAAACAACTTGGTCAAAAATGACCGGTGCCGAAAGAGGTAAATACCTATTTCGTATTTCTAGAATACTTCAAGAAAGAGCGAGAGAGTTTGCCGTTCTTGAAACGATGGATGGTGGAAAGCCTATTAAGGAAAGTCGAGATGTCGATATTCCTATTGCTGCCGCTCATTTCTTTTATTATGCCGGTTGGGCAGATAAGGTTGAATACGCAGTTCCAGGTAGAACAGCAAAGCCTTTGGGGGTTTGTGGACAAATTATTCCATGGAACTTCCCTCTTCTTATGGCCGCTTGGAAAATTGCTCCAGCACTAGCCGCTGGGAATACTGTTGTTTTAAAGCCAGCTGAACAAACTCCACTTACAGCACTTCTTTTAGCTGAAGTTTGTAGAGAAGCTGAGCTTCCTGCAGGTGTTGTTAATATTGTTACTGGTGCAGGTGAAACTGGTGCAGCTATTACAGCTCACAAAGACATTAATAAAATTGCCTTTACAGGTTCAACTGACATCGGAAAAATTATTGCTAAGGCCATTTCAGGTACAGATAAAAAACTTACTCTGGAGTTGGGTGGTAAATCAGCGAATATCATTTATGAAGACGCTGCTCTTGATCAAGCAATAGAAGGTGTTATTAACGGAATCTATTTTAACCAAGGGCATGTTTGTTGTGCTGGTTCTAGAGTTCTCGTTGAAGAATCAATTGCTGATACATTCTTTAAAAAATTAAACAAGAGAATGAGTACATTGCGAGTTGGAAACCCTCTCGATAAGAATACCGACATAGGTGCAATTAACTCCAAAGAGCAGTTAGATAAAATTAAAGAGCTTGTAGCAGAAGGTAAAAAAGAAGGAGGTGTCTACCATGAAGCAGACATCACTCTTCCACGAAAAGGATATTTTCATAAGCCTTGTTACTTTGCTCACCAGTCAGCTTCAAGCACCATTTCTCGAGTTGAAGTCTTCGGGCCAGTTCTTTCTGTTCAGACTTTTAGAACTCCTGATGAGGCCATCACAAAAGCTAACGATTCAAACTATGGGTTAGCGGCAGGTATATGGTCTGAAAAAGGAAGTAAAATTCACAAAACAGCACTTGGACTAAAGGCCGGAGTTATCTGGGCCAATACCTATAATAAATTTGATCCGACAGCACCTTTTGGAGGTTTCTTTGAAAGTGGTCAAGGTCGAGAAGGTGGAATGCAAGGTCTTCTTCCTTATTTGGAGGTTAAGTAATGAAAGTTGTTAAAACGATTAAACTCTATATTGATGGTAAATTTACTAGAACAGAATCTGGTCGATCTTACTCTATGAACGTAACTGGAAAAGAAACTCAATTTGCGAGACTTTGTCTGGCGTCGAGAAAAGACTTTAGAAATGCAGTTGAGTCTTCAAAGAAAGGATTCAAAGCTTGGTCATCAAAGACGGCTTTTAATAGATCTCAAATCTTGTATCGAATGGCTGAAATGACTGAAGGTAAGAGATACGAGTTTGAAACTCTTTTCACTGAGTCACTTGGTAAGTCTTCTTCTGAAGCAACAAAAATGGTTGATGAAGCAATTGATACCTTTGTTTATTATGCAGGTTTCTGTGACAAGTACCATCAAGTTGCTGGGTCAATAAACCCAGTCTCTGGGCCATTTCATAACTTTACACATATCGAGGGTGTTGGAGTAACAACACTTATTGAAGACGATGAGTTTAACTTTGCTAAACTAGTTGATTCTATTTGTTCAATAATGACTGGTGGAAATAGCGTAATTGTTCTTTTAGGTTCTGGTTGTCCTGCAGTTCTAGGGCCATTGGCTGAAGTGATGGCTACTTCAGATGTTCCTGGAGGAGTGATTAATATTCTAAGTGGTCACTTAGATGAACTTCGAAACTTTATCGCTGAGCATAGAGAAGTAAGAAGTATTAGTTTTCAAAGTGAAAGATCAGATGTTTTTCATGATATGAAACTTAAGGCAACTGACAATATGAAAAGAATGATTCCTCTTCATAAAAATCAAAAGTCTTTAGAAAATATTCTTAGCTTTATTGAATACAAGACAGTTTGGCATCCGGTTGGTTACTAAACTCTAAATGATTCTAGGGCCATCACTGTAAGACGAGTGTGCTTATGGAGATGGCTTACTGGAATTTCTTTTTCCTTCCCTAAAAACCTTTTAAAAATCTCTGACTTATTTTCTCCTGATACTATCAAAAGAACAGCCTTTGTTTTTAAAAAAGATCCTAGGCCATAAGTTATGCCTTGATCATCCTTACTTAACCCTAAGTTATCTTTCGTTATATCTGAAAGAGCTACAGTTCCAAAACTAAAATCTTCTTTGATGTGTGGTTCATGAAAGGCAACGTGTCCATTAACACCAAGACCTAAAATACCTAAGTCTGCTTGGATCTTATTATTTACATTTATACTTTGGATTTTATCTTTATAAGAAGGCAGTTGATCTTCGAAAAACTTTTTAAACAAGTCTTTTTTGGCACCTGTTAAAACATCATCTATTTGAACAAAGTTTAGTCCTTGGGCCCAGCTTGGACCAATTTTCTCCCAGTGGGTGTATAGACCTTTTGGCGTCCCTCCTGCTGGAATATAAAGACTGGTAGCTCCGTAAGTATCTATATTTTCAAGCACCCAATTATGGGCAGCTTGTGAGAGTTCATGATAATCTTTGAAATATTCCAGTTCCATGGTTGAATTATACTACGGGAGAAGAGTCATGGGAAAAAAACAGGCCCTTATTGCTACAGCTCATCCAGATGATGAATCAATATTTTTTTCTGGATTGATTATGAATCATCCTGAAATAGATTGGCATGTCTACTGTGTTACTGATGGTAATGCTGATGGCAACGGAGAGGTTCGTGCAGATCAGTTTAAAAGAGCATGCCAAATGCTAGGTGTGAAAGAGTGTGAAATTCTTGGGCATCCCGATATATATGAACAAAGATTAGATATAGACAAGTTGTCTTCTGACTTAAAACAGTTCGGTAAAGCTGATTATGTTTTTACACATGGCGTATTAGGAGAGTACGGTCATCCTCATCACCAAGACGTTTGTATGGCCGCTAATGAAACTTTCAAAGGTCACAATAATTTATTGAGCATTGCGTATAATTGCTTACCTGAAAAGATAGTTACTTTAACTGAACAGCAATATGAAATTAAGACAAAGATCCTTGCAGATATTTATCATGCTGAAACAAGAAGATTTGTGAATTTCATTCAAGCTTATTGGTTCGAAGGTTTTACACAAGTGTCAGAAGCTGAGGTTAGAGAGCTTTACTCTTATTTTGTTACAGGTAAAAACCCTAAACTAGAATTGTTAGACAAGTTTAAGTGGTATTGGCCATACCTTGAGCACAATGGTGGTCAGGTCGCACCAAGACCATTCTAATTTAAGCAAATAGGCTTTAGCTCTTCTTTCTTTGCTTCTAGATTTTGAATATTAACTACTAGGCTACCGTCTCTTTTATTAGCTTTAAAATAATTTAAACTATTATTACACTTTCCTAGTTTACTCTCGTCAGTATATAAGATCTGCTCAAATTCTCCAGTCTCTTTAATAGAGTTATTCTTAACTTCTAGATGTGGAACTTTTTCGATATATACAATCTTTGAAGCTATTTGATTTTTTATTTTCCACCAACGAGAGACTTCCTTTAAAGTCCAAAAGAGGGTTCCCTCAGAAGATTGAATAACATCTCTAATAAAAAAGTCAAAAGCCTTTATCCCTACTGCACTTGAGAAAACATGGGTATGTGAACTAAAGAAATAACCACCATTGAGATCTTTTACATGTTCAAAATGAGATTTCATATAGCTGCTTATTAACTCTGGCGTTGAAAGAACTTTGTTTTTAGTGATATTGAAATCATCTGGAATTGTTCGTGGAATATAAATATAATTATTTTTGGATACAGCTAGTGGAGAATAGCGAAACCAAGCCTGATTTCCAAATACATAATCAATTTCATTCTGATAGACGGGAGAGAAGTATCGATCTCCTAATACTTCTTCAGGTGGTCTAAACCCACTAACTTTTTGTAAAGAGACTTCTTCAATTGCATGCCTACTTTGTTGAATGTCATCAAAAACATCTTTAATTTTTCGATCCTTGAGAGGTTTATGACCAGATGTATGACTAGCTAACTCCATCTTTGGAGGAAGGTCTTTCATTATCGACATGTTTTCTTTCATAAGATCACTGACAAGAAACAAAGTTGCTGAGACTTCATGTTTCTCAAATAGTTCTGTTAAAATCTCTATTTTCCTAAAATCCTCTTCTGTATCGACTGAAAGTGATACGATTGAATTTATCTGTCCATATCTCCATGTCGGAGTTTCGGAGAACTCGATATTCGCAAGGATAGCTAACTCCCGAAGTAAAAATAAATCAGAATACTTATAGTTAGGGTCAGCCGTTTCTCCTTCTTTTATTACAACCTCGACTGGGTCGAGAAGGGAGAGAGTCGTGTCTTTATTGAGGTGAAGTAATCTTGGGTGAGGAAGAATCCTTTTGTATCCAGAGCTATCAAATTGAGGGTGGCCTTGATAGGTACTTTCGCTTAAAGGTCCTGAAATATCATTTTCATATTTAAAATTGTTATTTAGTGGAACCCAGTTAATTTTTAAGCCAGGAGGAATTGCTCCTATACCTTTCAACTGAGTTGGGAAAAAAGTTTTACTTTCTTTATTACTAATTAATTTAACAAGATTACTTCCTAGCCAATCCTTTCGTGTTTTTCCATCCGTATTTGATTTTCCAGCAGGCCCTGTTAGGAACAATTTACTCTTTTCATGGTCTATCGCCTGTTTGATACGCTTGTACTCGTTATCTGATAATTCATTTAACTGTGGTAAAATGTAAATACCTTTTTTATTGAAATTTAGACTTGAATACTTCCACTTTAATTTATTTCTTTTTAAAAATTCTTTCCAGTTACTAAGGGCTTTAGATGTAGGGTGCTTGCTGCGGGTCGATTTTGTTCTTACTATATAAATCGTTTCCTTGGACAATAGTGAAACTAAGTTTGATGTGAAACTCTCTACACTGGTTGGAATATTCTCTTCAATTTCTCCTACTTCTAGATACGGGTTAAGTTCACGTTTTTGGAGAAGTCCTTGCTGTAAAAGGTTTTTGTAAGTTTTAGCTTCTCCTACCCTGTCCATAAGTTCCCGCCGGAAACTTAAATGATTTTCTAGTAAGAAAAAGGTGAAAATAATTAAGGTTAAACCTCCATATGTCCAAACTAGCTTCTTTCGTCTTTTCTTTGGGTTTAGCTCCTTAAGGTTTTTTTCAGCAAGAATCTTTTCGTTTTCTCTATGGATGTGTGGAGCATATCTTCTAAAGAAACTTCCTTCTAATTCGTATGTGTCGTCACTCTTCTTAGACTTTACTGAATATCTAAATTTGAAGATGATGTATGTCACTAAAGTCATAAATATCGTTGCGAGTGAAATCGAAAGCAATAATACGTTGAAAAAATATTTAACTTCCATGTTAATCCATTCCCTTTCTCGTTAGGGCTCCCCACTTCATGGGAATGTTTAAAATTTCATCTACCATCGAGTAGAATCGAATAATCTCAAGCATAAATCCATAGGTTATTCGACCTATGATTGCTAAAAAGATCATAGACTTTACTTCTCGCTCAGTAATAATGGCATAAAGGGCGAGTGTACCATCCATCAGAGTAAGTCCAGCAAAAAAAGGACCGTACAAGTTTGTTATATCAAACTGGAGAGCGAAAAATATCGTAAGCATTGCGAAGATAAAGTTAATACTCGGGATGATCATTGTTTCAGCTGCTACATATAATATTACTGAAATAGACCTCCAGTTAAATTTAGTACTATTAAACTTAAACACATTTTTTGAAATAGCTTGAATTGTCCCTCTTGACCAACGATATCTCTGAACGAAGAGCTCATATAGATTATCTGGAACTTCAGTGTACGCAATGACGTTGGGACTATATTTAATCTGCCAGCCTGCAGTCAGTAACTTGATGGTTAAATCAGCGTCTTCAGCAAAAGTATCTGTTTCGTAAGAACCAACACCAATGACTGCATTTTTTTTGAAAACACCTATGGGGCCAGGGACAATTGTAACAGCACTGAGGGAACTTTGAGCAGTCTTATGAAAATTTAAACCAATAATATATTCTAATTTTTGAAAGAGTCCGAGTATGTTTTTCACTCCTCGGACAGTGACATTCCCCGCGACGGCTGCAAGATTATCGTTATCTTTGAAGTAGGGGAGAGCATTCTTTATAACGTCAGGGTGTAGTTTGCTATCGGCATCCATACAAACGATATAATCACCCATTGCCTCGATAATGCCGAAGTTAAGTGCAGAGGCTTTCCCTCCATTTTCCTTAAGAATCACTCGGACATGGTCATTTTTTTGAGCAATTTCATTTGCTTTTATAAATGTATCGTCCTTGCTTCCATCATCAATAACAAGGACTTCCAAGTTAGGGTAGTCTATCTCGTTTACGGAGTTGATAGAGTCTTGAATAACAGCTTCCTCATTGTAGCAAGGTATGATTATCGTGACGATAGGATCATAATCTAAACTTGTAAGAGTTTGTCGAAAGAGATATTCCCAAAAAGAAAGGCCTAAGATAATGACAGATCTAATACAAATTAAATAGAGGTAATAGAACATCAGCTGAACTACTGGTCGAGCAATTTCAGGTGTTTCCCAGTTTACATCAACACTAAAGTAATAAACCGCAAGAAAAACTATTGCGATAAAAATAATCCAAACTTTCGTAAAAGTATCTGTTTCGTTTTTCATTCTAGTTTACTGACATCCCTGAAAAGACTCTCGCAATTTTAAGTTGAAATAGTTTTGTATTGGGGTTTCTTGTTTTGGTCATATAGATATGAGAACCTTTGAAACTAGTGTTAATCAGTCGTGAAAGCTCCATCGTTTTTGAGAGGGCTTTTTCTTGTATAGAGAGGTCATACAAATTTCTAGGTTCATCAAAAATAAGATAATAGTTTTGAAGGCTTTCTCCATGCGTAAAGTTATGGATATCTGCCATGACAGGAGAAATATTTTGCATAAAGGGAAATTTCATTATCATCGATGATTTAATCTCAAGAAATATTAATCTGTTGTCATCAACGAATGGCATAAGTCTAGAGTCAATGAAGTCTTTACCTTGAATCCAACTTAGAAAGACTACTCTTTCACCGTTCTCCAAAAGACTGGATATTTTTTCATACATGAGATTATTTTTTTCAAAATCATTAAAGGTAACGTAGCAATTGTAATCACCTTTTTTGGACTTAACTTTTTGATTTAGAGATCTCAAAATACTATTTACTGTCCTTGAGAGAATCTCCACGTTAAGTGGTTTTTTTATAAATCCATTTGCTCCTAGAGTGTCTAGGTGAGTTCTAATCTTTTGATTACTGTCTGAAGACATACAAATAACAGGAATATTATTTGTAAATGGATGTTCTCTAAATATTTTTAAGGCCTCGTAACCGTCAATATTTGGCATTTGTAAATCTAGAATCATTGCTCGAGGAGATTTCTCTTCGGCCAGTTGAACTGCTTCGATCGGTTCTGTAATAATTAATGTTTGAAAATTATCAGAAAGAGCTTTCTCTAAAATGGCTAAAAGATCTTCATCGTCATCAATTAAGAAAATTAAGGGCTTTTCAGTTGTAGAGTCTGGTTGTGATTCACTTTTCTTTTCATTATTTCCTATTGTTTCCATACCTTAATTTTACTCTTAAGTATATGAAATAATAGAGGAATATATTTTCCTTATAGGTTAAGAATCCTAGTAAAAGTGATTGAGATTTAGGTAGATTTTTTCGCTATACCAGAGATTTTCACTTTGTCGGCTTTGGATTCTTTCATAACCGAGTGAAGTATTTAAAGACTCTCGTTTTCCATAAGTGATGGCAGTATTTGAGTAAAAACCATCTCCCCAGGCTCCATTTTCATCTCTAAATCGATTGAGGTTTAAGGCCAATGATAGAGAAAACTTCTCTTTTATACTCTGAACGACTTCAAACCTTGGACCAACTGAGAGAAATTTTCGAGGAGTCCAATAACCTGAAAGGTTTTTTTCAAACCGTGTATATTCACTACCTAGTCCGACTAAATACCAGCTGTGTTTGGGCCCGACTTTGTATTTCATATCTAGATCTTGAGTGTAACTTTTGTTTGTGTCTGAGTATTTTGAGTTTCTCCCTCTAAGCGAGAGTCTGACTCTCTCAGTAGGGGTTATGAGAAAATGATGATGAACTGTACTTTTCTTAGTGAAGTTATCTACTGCACTACTAAGTTGAAGATCTTGATAGTTCCAATCTTTAACCAATGAAATAGAAGAGAATAACCATTCTTTTACTTTAAATGTTTGTTCAAGTTTTACTGGGACGGTTACATGTTTTTGATTACTTGATTTATTCTTTAGCTCATGGACACCCGAAAAAATCTTAGTACTTAATGATTTGCTCCACTTCCTTCCGAAATTGACCATAATTCTAGAGGCCTGAAATTTTGAGGAGAGTGCAGAACCATTATTAATTGTTGTACTTAATCCGTAGTCATAGGCTCTTGTATCTTCATTAGGGTATTCCCATCCTGAGTACCTTCTATTCTTGTCCCAACTCATTCCAAAACTTCGAAGCATGAAATGATCTCTGGTTCCTGTATAGCTAGAGGAAAAGTTAAAGTGACTCATATCAGCCAAGGCAAATGAAGTGTAAATAAATAAAGCAATAAAGATAAGTATTTTCATTACTCTATTATTAATCAGCTTTCGAGATAAGGGAATATCGCATCAAATAAAAATTTTCCTGAGAGGAGAGTAAATATAATTTGAAAACTGGCCATAACAAAGAACCTAGTATCAATGGCGCCTTTTTTAAGTATTGCATTGTCTTGAATTAACAACCAGGACAACTGAATTAAAAGACAAGTAATAAAAAGGGTAAATTTAACCTCTGAAGAGCTATTTTTTAAGATAAAGGCCAAAACTAGACCGAGTAAAAAGGTCGAGAAGTACCAAAGTCTCCAACTTCTAGGTCTGAATACGCCAATTCTCATTGAGTATTTAACTATTGGCCTATAGAGACTCAAGGAAGAAAGAGTAACTAAAATGAACAGGGAGGTCTGTTCGATATCCATATTAGAGTTTAATAGTACCTGGTAGGGCCATGTCCTCTAGAACTGGTCTTGATTTATCTTTGTAATAACTATTAATTAAGGCATTGTTACTTGGCATGGCCTCAATCTTCTCCAAAAAGATCACTTTGGTGTCATCTGTCATAAGGTTATAAAACATATCATAATTGTCACGGCCTCGAATAATCTTGCCAAGGTAATTTTCTGAAATGCTCCATGGATCTCGAAGGATCGAATGATTTGGTCTATTTTCACCAATATAATACCAGCTCTCTTCAAGCCACTCTTTTTGATCTTTGTCTTGGCAAATTTGTATTCTTTTTTTGTTTTGTTTAGTCGTCATGGTTTGAGGGGCCATTGCATATGGACTATATGACATTGAGTTTGAATATTCAGTATACTCAACTCCTTCTACGACAATACAATTCTTAACTTCAGCTTCGAACCCTAATTTTAATTGGTCACTAAAAAGATTTCTACTTCTAGAGAATTGAGCTCTTGATGTTGTTCCCTGACTTTCATCCCTTGTCCATATCTTTGCAATATCTGCATTGACTCCAACTCCGAGGCTAAGCATTTTTATAAATGGAATTTCAATCTTGGCATTTAAACCACCACCAAAACTGACTCTTCTGGAAACTGCTGTTCTTCTACTCTCTCCATTATAAACAAGGAATCCGGTTCCAATATTGAAACTATCGCTACTGGAGTAAAGCTTTTGGGGCTTACCAATGATCTTAGAGATATGCTTATAACTTGTCGCTGTGATAATTGATTCTGGATTTCTTTTACATCTCTTATATTCTCTAGGGAACTCATAACTATCCCAGATGATACCAGTCACAAGCTTTTTCGGATAAAAGTAAGAACATACTTTGTTAAGTAATTCTTTTTTCAGTGGATTTGCATGAAAAGAGTTAAACTCAGCTGCAGAAATTTTATCTTCATCTAAAATATTGTTAACTCGATTTCTTTTAAGCGTAATAATTGGTAGCTGCTTATTTGGATTGTCTTTGTGTAATTCTGAGAAAATATCAATTGGATTTCCTTTCCATTTAGAATCAAGTTCTTTGGATCGCATCAAGTTTTTGATGGGATCTAGCTTACTTCGTAAAATGTCTTCTCCAATATTTAACTTAGATTCCGTTTTAAGATCTCTGTCGTGAGGGCGAAGTCCAACACTTAACTGATGAGAAGAGGCTAAAAACTTTCCAGAAACAATAACAGGTTGAAGATTTTCTGCTTCAGGGTCTTTCGGAGAGAGTTCCAGTATAGCGACTGTTCTGGCAGCTGACTCTGAAAGTTGATCAAATCGAAACGGTAACTCGACAGTTGTGATGATTTTATTATTGATGACTTCAACATCCTTTTTGATCCCAGAGATAAATTTGAAAGACTCTACATTTTTAGAGGTTATCTCCGTGTCACCTTTCGTGGCAGCAAGAATTGATACTTTTAATGTAAATTGACCTGTATAAATATCTTCAATAAGTCTGTTCGTTGAAAAGCTGTGCCCTCTGTTAATTTTTGGTCGAATCTCCAAAAGGTAAGTTTTAGTTACACTGAGGTCTAAAAATTTATTTACCTGGTAGCCATCTTCTCTGTTACCAAGGAAAGTGTAACGAACATGGTCAATATGAAGTTTTGCATTGTCGCCAATAGGGTTTTGAGGAGGTTTACCAGCTCTCGAATCCCAGCCGTGATTTCTACCATTAACCCAAGGGTTTATATAGATATCTCTATTAAGTACTTGTCCTTCAAGGGGGCCATCAATTGTTTTAACTACGAGTCTTCTTGGAATCCATCTAACTTTTTCAAATTGATCATACTCAGTATAAATATTGGCCCTCAAACAACCCTTTAGGTCAGTTTTGTTAACAACTTCTTGAACGACTTCACCTTTTTCATCGAGAACTTTCATTTCAATAATTTGGTTTGAAACTGAGCTCATGTCTGCTTTTAACTTAAAACATCCTATCCATTTCGTGATAACTCGTTTCTTTGCTCGGGAGTCGTCGTGTTCAGTATCGTAACCACCAAAGTAGATTGTTAAGTCAGTCATATCAAAATCAACATTGAGGTCTTCTTTTCCTGCGGTAACGAGTTGATCTTCTGGAAGGCTTTCATGTTGGAGATCTACAAAATTATTTGTAAAAATATTAAAAGCATATCTGATATTAATAGATCCTTTATAGGGGCTCTCTGTAGATAATTTTCTATTAAAGAGAACGTATCTATTTTCGAAACTAGACTTCATCTCAACTTTTTCAGTCCATCTTAGACATCCATTGGAGTCACTATTAATTGCTTTTTCTGGATTCGTGTTGACTATAAAAGATTGATTTCGGATAGCCTCTAAAAGAACGTTTTCTTTTAAACAAACTGTGATTAAAAAAGATTTATGTGTAGGTCTCGTTACACTACCGGCATTCTCAAAAACTTCTTGAATTGAAGTAGCACTTAAACTATTCAATATTATGGTTCCAGTACTTTTATCTTCATTCCCGTCGCCATCAATACCTGTTGAACAACTACTCAAGGCAACTGCTAATATCAAGAAAAATATATTTAGGAGTTTAAAAGAGTTCATAATTCTTCCTTAAAAAGATCGATATGATTCTTTCTTTTGACTGAAATGGGGATGAGATAATGGGTTTGGTATCAACTCCCTTAAGACCGTAATTTATTTGATTCTGAATATCATCAACTGAAGCGCCAATGGCAGCACCTTTTCTATTCACGTGACCATAGTTCTTGCTGCTGTAGTAAGCTACTGCTGAATCAGATTGGTTTTCAAATGACTCTAATTCAATTTTGTATATTCTATTACCACTTTCAAAAGCAATAGAAGGTCCTATTTTGTAACCGAGGTTTTTATTTGATGGTGCCTTCGAATTAAGATGCCAAGCTGAATTTAAAGAAATTGTTGTTCCTGGTAAATTCTTATAATCAAGAGCAAAATCACCATTCCACCCTATAAATGAATATTTAAACTTGTTATTAATGTTTCCAATACCTGAAACACTATTTCCTAGTAACCGGCTTTCATATGCTACAGAAGAACTCAGTTGATCAAATGCAAAATGCCCGATACTTGCGTTTACACTTAAAACATTCCCTTCACCTTTCACTCTAATCTTCTCATTATAAAATTTTGCAGATCCTTCATTTACACTTCCAAGTCTTTTAGAAAGAGTATGGTTTGAAGGGATTGACTGAAGTAAATCAAGTTCAATAGTCCAGTTCGAAATTTTATATGAGAAAACTTCTTGAGCTCCTATAAAAGGAGTAGATGTTATAAAGAGAGGGTTTTTTTGATAATTTTGATTAATTGCCCCTGCAGCCAGTGTAACTCTTTTAAAGGGTGAGTAGATTGCCTTTGCATTGATTAAGTAGAGAGAGTTTGTAGGCTTAAAAGTTCCAGCGCCATAAACGGTTTCACTATTTCCTGTTTCGAGCGAAAGTCCACCCGCTAAATTTATTTTTAATTTTTCATTTATGTATTGATTAAAATTTAATTGAGAGTTTAATCCAAACGTTCGAGCTTCATTGAGTTTGCCACCGACATGACTTCCATTGAGGCTCACTTTTGAATTGAGCTCAATCCCTTCAACGGCCAAAACGTTGCTCATTACTCCTAAGAATGTACAAAGAGTTAAAACTCGTTTCAAAAAATCCCCAATATTTCAGTGCATTTACACTTTCATAACACGCTGAGAAAAAATAGGGAGTTTTGAGTAAAACTTACACTCTAAAGAGAGGTCTAAGTATTTGTTTTTATAAGTTTTAATGAGGAAATAAAGTTGATTTAAGAAAGGTCTGAAATTGGAGATGACGTTATTACAGATAGTTGGAAAGCTTTTACTCTTGTTTTACACAACGAGCATTAATGAATTGATAAGCTAAGTTTAAGTTATGCACTAACACTGGAAAATTTTATGGACGCAAATAAAAACAACATGACAAAAGATTGGAAGAAAACAGTAAGGCCTTATATGGTTGCCGATAACATGAGAAGTTGGTGGCAAGTCGCGAATACACTTATTCCATATTTTATTACTTGGTACCTTGCTTATAAGTCACTTGAAATTTCTTACGCTCTAACTTTATTTTTCTGTTTATTGAATGCTGGAATGATGGTTAGAACATTTTGTATCATGCATGACTGTGGACATGGATCATTTTTTAAATCAAAAAAACTTAGAACGATTGTAGGATATATAACTGGTTTTTTAACTTTCACTCCTTATTGGCAATGGACAGATGACCACGCAGCTCATCACCAAACGTCTGGAGATTTAGACAGAAGGGGAAGAGGAGATATTTGGACTCTCACTGCTGCAGAGTATTCAGCATTGAGTTGGCAGAAAAAAATTGGTTATAAATTATATAGAAATACATTTGTGACTTTTATTATTGGACCAATTTATCTTTTTCAACTTCGTTTTAGATTTACTGACAAGAGAGATAATGCCAATGCTAGGAGAAGCGTCTATATCTGTAATATCGCACTTACCTTAATTATTGGAGCTTTGGTTTATGCTATTGGTTGGAAAGCATTCCTTATGATCCAAATTCCGGCGACTATGATTGCTCAGTTTACTGGGACTTGGCTTTTCTATGTTCAGCATCAGTATGAAGATGTTTACTGGGAAAGACATGAGGATTGGGATTACTTTAATGCTGCAATGGAAGGATGTAGTTACTTTAAAATGAATAAAGTGATGCAATGGTTTACTGCAAATATTGGTATCCATCACCTCCACCATTTAAGTCACCTTATTCCAAATTATAAATTACAACAATGTATGGATGAGAACGAAGAATTCCAAAATCCTAGTGTTGTTACTTGGACTGATTGTTGGAGAACTGCATTTCTAAAAATCTATGATGAAGACAAAAATGAAATGATTACTTTCTCTGAGTACAATAAGAGATACCGAGCAAAATTGTTTTCCTTTTTGCATGAGGAACCTTTTGTAACAGGAATGGCCGAATCAGTTGGCAAATAAGTCTTATAGCTCTCTTTAAGTATTTAAATAAGAGAGCTATTACCTTTGCCCCATATCTGTGTTTTTTTCCTTTTTCCTAAAATAACGTCGATCAAACAACATTAAATTTGTTTGTATTATCAGGCACTTACGTGAAAAATTTGCCTGTTCTGCTATTTGAACGCCACTTTTCATAGTTCTGATAAAATAGAGAACTATGAGTGAAGAAAGAAAGTACTGCAAAATTCCCCCCGCTCTTCTAGAGAAGTATGGAAAGAAGTTTCCATTCGATGTCTTTTTGAAAATTGGTCCAACTAAAATTATTAAAATTTCCCATGGAGATGAGGATATAACCGAAACCTATAAAAGATACCGAGCCAAGGGTGTTGAAGATGTTTACGCTCTAGAAGAAGAGTTTAAAAGCTTTATGAATTTCATGAGAAAGACGATTCAAAATAAATTTTTTGATGAGTCTACAATTGATGGAAAAGTTGTTGTTCTTGACAGTTGTTATGCTGTGGCGAAGGAAGCTTTTCAAAAAATTGGGGTTAGTTCTGAGAGTATCTCTCTAGCACAGGATATTGCAAAAAAATCGATGGAAGTTTTACAAGAGCAACCGAATATTTTCAAATTTTTTGAAAAGTTTAAAGAGAACTGTTCCGAAGAATATATGTACAACGTTACTTTAACTTTTACGATTTCTTCTATGATGGAGTTTGTTGACTGGTCGAGTGCTTCAATTAAAGAAAAATCTATTATGGCCGTAATGTTAAGAGATATAATTCTTCTTCCTGAGCATTTTGAAGAAATTAAAAACTGGGATGGAGATAAGAAAAATCTTTCTAAAATGGCCTTAAATCACCCAATACTTGTCGCCGAAATGCTTCAAGAAGACAATAATAACTGGGTTTCACCAGAGGTCATTCAGATTATTGAACAACATCATGAGAGACCACAGGGAATTGGTTTTCCTCTCGGTACAAAGCATATGCAAATTTCACAATTGTCAGCTATTCATATTGTTGCAGATGTATTTACGCATAAGTTAATAGACTGTGAATTTAACTTTAAAGAAAAAGAAAAAATTATTAGTGATATTCAGGGGCAATTCTATGTGGGAACATTTAGAAAAGCTGTTGATGCTTTAAATGACATGTTTGGAGGATAAAAACTCCTCAATCTTTTTATTGACCACTTCTCCTTTCTCATACATCGATAAATGGCCACCATTTCTAATAATACAAAATTGTTCAGGTTCAATCAGCTCTTTTAGGCGAAGTCCTTCATCAAGTCCTACAACTTTATTTTGATCACCCCAAAACATGAGAATTCTAGGGAGTGTGATTTTTTTATCAAAAAAGAAGTCTGTCGTAAAAGTCTCAATTTGATGAAGAAGTTTAATCCTTGAGCGCTTTTGTTTTTCTGTCAGATATATTTCACTCAATTTTAAATAGACTTCTGAAGTGGTATCAGGATTCTCTCCAAAAAGCTGTTTCGGT
>JAGSHI010000015.1 GCA_023954635.1 Bacteriovoracaceae bacterium | reverse complement strand
GTCAAGGTGAAAAAGCTAAGATTGAAGGTCGAATGTTTAAAGATCTTAGAAAGATTGAGTCTGAAGCCTATCGAAAAGCTGAAGAAATAAAAGGTAAGGCCGAAGGTCTCGCTTCAGCTATTTATGCCAAGTCTTTTAGAGTTGATCCAAAATTCTATGAATTTATAAGAAGCATGGATGCCTATAAGAGATCGATGAATGCTGAAGGTAAATTCATTCTTTCTTCTGACTCTCAATTTCTGAAGTATTTTAAGAATGACAGGTAAGTTTCTACTTACATTTTTTATAATGGCATCAGCATATGCAGCTCCTCAGTGGGAGGTCAGCATTGTTGATGCCAAACAAAAGATTAAAAGATTCAAAGTTCAAAGCACTAAACGTCTTAAAATAGACTTAGAGAAAACTGAGTGGAGATGCTACTTGAGTAATGAATCCGAGGGCAAGGATAGCTTTGCGAGAAGTATTGATTGCATCTACGGAAAAGGACCCGCTTATATTTCTAGTAAGTTAATATGTCCTAAAAAGAAATTTACCAGAATGCAAGTGAACACATTTGCGATAGCAGAAGAAAAGAAGACAGGTTATCTCTTAGAGTTGATATGCTCACCATCAGTTGCGGAATCAAGATAATTCAAAAAATATGATTGAAGATAATTACAAAGAAAAATTAATGAAAGATGTTTTCCCTTTTTATGATCAAGGTCAATCGGGAGAATTTCCAGGTGTCGATGATATAAAGATTCACTTTCATTCCATTAGAAGAGGTATGAAAAGGGCCATTGTCATTATTCCAGGTCGTACTGAACCTACTCGAAAATATGCCGAAGTCGCCTATGATCTAAAAGATAAAGAATGTGATATTTATTTGATGGATCACAGAGGGCAGGGCTTCTCTGGAAGAATGTTAGTTGACCCTCACAAAGGTTATGTAAAAAACTTTGAAGACTATATAGAAGACTTTGACAGATTTCTTCAAGAGAATGTTCTTAATCAAGGTTATGAAAAGATATTTCTTATTGCTCACTCAATGGGGGGAGCAATTGGCCTTTATCATCATATTTTAAAAGGCAGAACTTTTGATAAGATAGTCGCAGTAGCTCCTATGCTTGAAGTTGAGACAGGAAGTTTCTCTCACACTTTTACAATTAACTTTATGAGAGCGCTTAACCTTGTCGGTCTTGGTGAAAACTATGTTCAAGGTGCAGGAAGAGGCTCTGTTGAGTTTCCATTTTTAAATAATGAAGTAACTCATTCTGAAGTTCGTTTTGAAATGGCCAGAGATATTGAAAAAAAGGATCTCTCTTTGGTTATGGGTGGCCCAACTAATAATTGGGTTATTGAAGCGCTTGTTGCAGGAAGAAAAATATCTAAGAGAAAAAAGAAACTTAGAGATGTTCCAATTCTTCTTCTTCAGGCGAGTGATGACACTTTTGTAAGAAGCCGAAGGCAAAATAAACTCTGCAAACTGAAAAACTGTAGAAAAATACGTTTTGAAGGTGCAAAGCACGAAATTCTTATGGAGTCGGATGAAATAAGAGAGAATGCGATGAAAGAGATCCTGGAATTTTTAAGGTAAAAACTTCTTCATAACATTTGTTGCAGCTTCTAATGGGTTCATTTTATTCTCAGCTACTTTGGTTAACAACTCTTCGTACAATTTAAGAGTAGTAGGATCCTGAAAAAAGGATTTCTTTAACAATTCATCAACCAGTCTTTTAAACCAGCTTTTATTTTGATCCTGTCTTCTTACAGAGAGGGAACCATCTTTGTTCTTTTCTTCTAATTGTTTGAAAACATGTGAATAAACTTCTTTTATATTTTGCTTTTCAAGGGCCGAGCAAGTCATTACTTGAATGACGTCTTTATCGTGACCGGCCATCAAGTTAAATGCGTTTTGATAATCTTGTTTTGTATTCTCAGCATTCTCTTTATTGTTTCTATCGGCCTTGTTAACAACTACAACGTCAGCCAACTCTAAAATACCTTTTTTAATACCTTGTAATTCATCTCCACCACCTGGAAGCATGAGTAGTGTGAAATAATCGACAAGATCTGCCACTTCAAATTCACTTTGTCCCACACCAACAGTTTCAATAAGAATAATTTCAAAACCAGCGGCCTCACACAAAAGAAGGGCCTCTCTTGTCTTAAAAGCAATGCCTCCTAGAGATCCACTGCTAGGGGAAGGGCGAATAAAAGCATTTTTGTCCTGACTCAATTCTTCCATTCTTGTTTTGTCACCAAGAATAGAACCTCCACTTATAGGTGAAGTAGGGTCAACTGCAAGTACTGCAACTTTTTTTCCGGACTCTGTTAACTCTTTTCCTAGGGCCTCGATAAAAGTCGACTTCCCAACTCCTGGAGAACCAGATATTCCGATACGAAAACTATTTCCAGTTGAAGGTAAAATGGACTTGATTAGCGCTTGAGCTTCTTTTTGGTGCTCGGTATTTTGGCTTTCAACGAGAGTAATCGCTTTCGCCAAAGTTCTTCTATCACCTGATTTTAATTTCTTTAAATCAATTGTCATTTTTTCGTATTCTCTTCAATAGATTTAATTATATTTGTGGCCGACTCAAGCACAGGAGTTCCTGGTCCAAAAATGCCTTTTACACCTGCCTTAGTTAAAAAATCGTAGTCTTGTTTAGGAATAACCCCACCCACAACTACAATGATATCTTCAGCATTTAATTTTTTTAGTTCACCTATCAAATCGGGTACAAGAGTTTTGTGTCCAGCCGCTTGGCTTGAAACACCAATGACATGGACATCATTTTCGACTGCTTGTTTAGCTACTTCTTCAGGGGTAGAAAACAGTGGAGCGAGATCAATATCAAAACCAATGTCGCTGAAGGCGGTGGCAATAACTTTCGCGCCACGATCGTGACCGTCTTGTCCCATTTTTGCGACAAGCATTCTTGGCCTTCTTCCTTGGCTTTTTTCAAATGCTTCAATTGTGTCTTTTAGCATTCCCCAATCCTTGTCCTCTTTGAAAGCACTTCCATAAACTCCAGAAACAGTCTGAGAAGTTGCTTTAAATCTTCCCCATTCTTTTTCTAGGGCAAGAGTAATTTCTCCAACAGTGGCCCTTGCTTTTGCTGCAGCTACTGCTAACTCTAGGCCATTTCCATTTCCACTTTTTGCGTAATTTGTAAGGTCCAAAAGAGTTTCTTCTACTTTTTTATTGTCTCTTGTTTTCTTAATCTCCGCTAGTCTTTTGAGTTGAGACTCACGAACGGCTTCATTATCTACCTCAAGAATTTCAATATGCTCTTCATCTTCAGCATTAAGTGTATATTTATTAACACCAACGATGACATCTTCACCAAGATCTATTCGAGCTTGTTTGGAAGCAGCAGATTTTTCGATTTCTAATTTAGGACGACCAGATTCAATGGCCTTTGCCATTCCTCCGAGTTGGTCAATTTCTTCTATGATAGACCAGGCTTTATCTGCAAGATCTTGCGTCAACTTTTCCATCATAAAAGACCCGCCCCATGGGTCAATTGTTTTGGTAATTCCGGTTTCTTCTTGAAGGATTATTTGAGTATTTCTCGCAATCCTAGAAGAAAACTTACTCGGTAGTGCAATGGCCTCATCAAATGAGTTTGTATGTAGTGATTGAGTTCCACCGAAAACAGCGGCCATAGCTTCAATCGTTGTACGGATTACATTATTGTATGGGTCTTGTTCTGTTAATGACCATCCACTTGTCTGGCAATGTGTACGAAGCATTTTCGATTTAATATTTGTTGGATTGTGTTGATCAATAATTTTTGACCAAAGTAATCGTGCCGCTCGAAGCTTGGCAATCTCCATGTAGAAGTTCATACCAATGCCAAAAAAGAAAGAAAGCCTAGGAGCAAAGTCGTCGATTTTCATTCCTGATTCAATTGCCGTATCAACGTATTCTTTTCCATCAGCAAGTGTGTAGGCGAGTTCAAGAGCTGCATCAGCTCCAGCTTCTTGCATATGATAGCCAGAGATGCTTATTGAGTTGAATCGAGGCATATGTTTTGCTGTATAAGAAAAAATGTCTGATATGATTCTCATGCTTGGAGTTGGCGGATGAATGTAAGTATTTCTCACCATGAACTCTTTAAGAATATCGTTTTGGATAGTTCCAGAAAGCTGTTCAGGTTTAACACCTTGTTCTTCTGCCGCAACGATATAGTTGGCAAGTATTGGAAGAACAGCACCATTCATAGTCATAGAAACAGAAACTTTATCGAGAGGAATCTCATCAAAAAGAATTTTCATATCTTCTACAGAATCGATTGCAACACCAGCTTTACCAACGTCACCTTTTACGCGAGGATGATCTGAGTCGTAACCTCTATGAGTCGCTAGATCAAATGCAACAGAGACCCCTTGGCCTCCATTTTTTAATGCTTGTTTATAAAATTGATTAGACTCTTCTGCGGTTGAAAATCCAGCGTATTGTCTAATAGTCCAAGGCCTGCCTGTATACATAGTTGCCCTAGGGCCTCTAACAAATGGTTCAAAGCCTGGCATTGTGTTGGCAAACTGGCAGTCATCTAAATCCTCTTTAGTGTAGAGAGATTTTATGTCTACACCCTCAGGTGTTTTCCATGTGAAGTCTTCTGCCTTAAGTCCCTTGGACTCCTTGGTAACCAAATCTTTCCATTTTGTGAGATCGGAACCTGCCGGCTTGTAGTCATTGGCCATATTTCTATCCATTGGTATTGTTATCAAGTTTCCTCATTATTAGCAGTTACAACGGAATCTTTAAAGGATTTGCCCATTTTGCGTGGCGTAATGTCCTGAAAATAGGGCAAGATTTTCCAGATTCAGGTGATTTTGAGTCTTTTGGTACAATATAAGGAAGGAGGCCTTAGTGTCGAAAGAGAATCTTATACTTGAATCTTCCTTGCAGACCTATTTCTTTGATCAATTAAGTGATCTCAATAAGAAATCTACTAACCCTTTGCCTGGGGAAACTATCTATTATTCTAGCCTCGTGATGGACCGGTTTGGAGAGTCTATTCAGTATTTTGAGCATACTGAGGATGGAAAAGTTAGAGATAAGACTTTAGGTTTGAAGTTATTAGAAACAGCAAGCATGACGAGAACAAACCAAAAAAGGATGTATCGAGATATAGGTGATACTGCTCTTTTTCTTTGTGGCTATTTTTCGGAGTCCTTAAATAAGAAAATTATTGATACAAAATATTATCAAGAGATTGGTCAAATCGCTTACAGCAGACTTAATACAATTGTTCCGCAAGTTTATCAGATACCAAAGTTCTTTGATTTATTATCAAATACATTCGATAAGATTACATTAATGATGAATGTTGTATCCAAGCAGAACAATATGGATGGAGTTAATAACGAAATGATTTTATTTGTCTCAGACAAAAATAAAATTAAGGCTTCGTAGTCTCGTTTCTTCCAACAATAACAGAGCTCCATTTTCTATTGAAAACTTTTCTTAAGTCTTTTAGAAAATCTTCATAACTCATTTTAGAGATTTGCTCATTCGTTTTATAGAAATAATCTAGACCTTGTCCTTGAAGTGTCGGTACTGAATAAATTCCAGCATAATCTTCATTGGTCTGGATATTGACTTGGTTTTGTCCTTCGATCATCTCTTTTATTCGTTGAAACTCTTTCCTTGAAATTCCATTTTGAGCAATATTGGCAATAATAGATTTAATAGCTTCGATTGCTTTGGTTACCTTGTCATAACCACTGGCCATATAGATACCCCAGTAACCGCCTTCAAGTGCCATGAAGTGAACAGGTTGTGCTGTATAACAAAGACCTTGCCTATCTCTAACTTCAACAAAAAGTTCACTACTTTGCCCACTTAAATGTGTTGTAATCATTTTAAGTACCAAGTTTTCCTTGTTACCTAAAGAACCAACAGGTACGCCATGAAAAATATGAGTTTGTTCTCTATCAAATGGAATGTATCGATATTCGCCGGTTAGGGGCTTATATTTTTTCTTAGAAACCTTTTTTTCAGTTCTGGCTTTTAGGGAGTCAAATGTGGGCTTTAGATAATTCAAAATTTCATCTAACTCTAGGTCACCACAGTAAGTAAAAAGTATTTCTTTTTTCTTTAGGTTTGAATGATGAAGTTCAGAAAGAGATTTCTTACTAATCTTTTTTATGGAGACCTTATTTCCAATTAAGTTCATCGCGTATGGATGACCATTAAAAAGAATATCAGCTACATTTTTGAAACACATTCTAACAGGATCTTCTTGTTGATTCTGAATGGCCCGCAAAGTTATTTCTTTTTCATGCTTAATAAACTTTGACGGAAAATCTGGTCTTAATATACTCCCTTCAAACATAGGGACAAGTTTACTCATATGTTCAGTCAGTCCATGCATCATCATTCCGTATGCATTTTTTCCGGAAAATCCTGACAAGCTTGAAGTAAGAGTATCAAGCTGAGTTTTTATATCGTTGTAATTTCTTTTATCAAATCCCTTAGTCAAAAGAGAGCTAATTAAATGGTGACTACCAGCAGAGATTTCGGTCTCTTCTGTAAGGCCACCTTTTATATAGGCCTGAAGAGCAAAGGTTGGATTCATCGTATTTTGTCTATAGAGAAGAGAAACACCTTTCTTAATTTTTATATATCTTACTTGTGGATCATGCTTAGACTTTTTAATATCCAAAGCTTTGGTTGATTTTTGTTCAAGCCCTTTTTGAATTTTTTCGATATTAGTAGCAAATTTCTTTAAGTGTTCACGAGAAGTGGAAATATCAGAACTTCTTGGTATCTGTAGACTTAAGTGAACATTCTTTGAGAAAATTTTTCGAAGAGACATGTTGACTGCACTACTACTCGTTTTTCTCGCTTTATCAATAAACTCTTCTTCTGCATTAATATCACCATTTTGAGCATAACTATGACCTAATGAGAATGCAAAAGACTCAAGAGATTCCATCTCATAAATTTTTGAAGCAACATATTGATTTTTTACTTTATGAATATCGTCTTTTTCAAGACCATTTTTAGTCGTGCTTTTAATAACGTCAGTAAGCCTATTTAAAACCTTGTTAAGATTTTCCATAGGGAAATTAGCTTTTAAAAAGTGAACACCTCCATCAACCATGAACATTGTGCTACAACCACAATTATTGGCGAGAGTGTTTTCAAGAACAAGTGACTTATAAAGTTTTGAAGATTCTCCATGTCCTAAACAAGTAAAGGCAAGATCTTCAGAGATAGCATCTTTATGTTTTATACTTGGGGCTTGAATAGCTAGGGAGAGTTGCCCCATAACAACGTCTTTTTGATGAATGTCGATAGTCGTTTTCTTTTTAAGATTGAACTTCGGGAAACTACTCGATTTTCCTTCAGGCAACTTAAACGATTCAATTGTTTTTTGAAGTTTTTTCTTTTCCTTTAAATCTCCACTAACAACTAAAAAAGCATTCGCCAAATTGTAATAGTTCGATCTGAAGTCAAACAATTGTTCACGAGTGAAATTCTTTATGGTTTTTTCATTCCCAAGAATCATATGAGAATAGGAACCAGAAAAGGCAGATTTTTGAAGTTTATTAAAAGCAAACTGTCCTGGGGTATCAATACTTCTTCTGAACTCTTCAAAAACTACATCTCTTTCAGGTTCGAGATCTTCTTGAAGGAACATTGGATTGGAAACCATATCAAGTAGAATTTCTACCGAGGTATTCAAATGTGTCTTAGGAGAGTTGATATAATAACAAGTATAATCAAAACTCGTGAAAGCATTAAGCTCTCCACCAAAACTTTCAACTTCATGTGCGATAGCAGCACCAGGTCTTTTTTTCGTTCCTTTAAAAAACATATGTTCTAAAAAGTGGGCAATCCCTTGGTTTTCTTTATTCTCAAGAGCACTACCAGCTCTGAACCAGATTTGAACAGTTCCTGAGGTGTAACCTGGAGAGTCGATAAAAAGTGTTTGAAGGCCATTGGCCAAAGTCGTTTGATGATGTTTCATATAGTTTCTATTTTTTGGTTTTGAGTTTAAGGCATAGTATAGTCACTTGGTCATACCTCAAGCAAGCTCAATTGGAGAATATCTTGGACATAATTGAACGTCTCTATATTCACTTTCCGTTTTGTCGTCATCTCTGTAATTACTGTGATTTCTACAAAAAAGTTTCAACTGATTCGAAGGATTTCAATGAATTCCATCATTATCTTGAGTCATCTACGACAGTGCACAATAACTTTTTAAAAACAAAAAACTCTGAGATTGGAGATTTGTCGACTCTTTTTATCGGAGGTGGGACACCATCACTTTGGGGAGAAACGGGAGCAGACTTTCTTGAAAAGTACTTTAAGAAGTCAGGATTTGGACTTAAGACCAACTCGGAGTTTACTGTAGAAGTTAACCCCGGTAGCTGGAAAGAAAAAGACCTTTTGGCCTGGCAAAGTATTGGAGCAAATAGGTTCTCACTTGGGATTCAATCATATGATCAAACTTTTATTAAATATCTAGATAGAGTTCATAATTTTGAAGATGTAGTGGACACGCTTGGATTTTTTAATGATCACCAACTAAATTTTTCTGTAGATTTTATGTTGGGACTCCCTTATTCAAAAGAGAAAAAAAGAGACGTCATAAAAGAACTTGAAAATGTTCTTATGCATAACCCATCACATATTTCTCTTTATATATTAACAACTAAAGAAAACTATATTCACTATAACGAAATACCTTCAGAGGATTGGATAGAAGACGAGTACTTAAAAGTGTCTTCTTTCCTTAAAGAGAAAGGGTTTCTTCATTATGAAGTCAGTAATTTTGCTAAACCAGGCTTTGAGAGTCAGCACAATCTAGCGTACTGGAACTCTGAGTCTGTTGCCGCCCTTGGGCCGAGTGCTACTGGGTTAATAAATAAGGAAAAAGTTAGATACAAATGGAAATCCCAGAAACCAGAGATAGGGATTGAAAACTTATCTGATGAAGAATTTAAATTAGAACAATTTTATATGTCTCTAAGAACTAATGAAGGAGTTGATATCTCTCGTTTTATGAATAATGAAGAGATTAATGGCCTTGAAAGTTTAGTTAGCGAATGGTTATCAAAAGGGCTCATTGAGACTATGAAAAACCATAGGCTAACCCTAACTTCAAAAGGCTTTTTAGTTATGGACTCTCTCCTTGGACAGATTTTTTCCCGAGTAAAATCTGTATAATTTCGATAGTTTATAGTTACACACCAGAAATATTAATGACTTCGCATTGACATCAATTGAATAGACCACATATTTGAAGAAGAGTTGAGTTAAACGCGAGGTGTTAAAGATGGTTGAAACCACAAGCGATGCAGAAAAGAAATTAAAAGAAAATATGGATGAGATTCATAAAGAAGCTTCTGAGATAAAAGCTGAAGCAGAAGAGATCCATAAAGATGCTGAAGAGATCAAGGCCGAAGCAGAAGATTTAAAAGAAGAAATTAAAGAGCTTAAAGAAGATCTTGAGGCCCCTGTAAAAGAACAGGAAGATTTTAAATCTAAATATTTTTATCTCGCTGCAGAGATGGACAATATGAAAAAGAGATTTGATAGAGAAAAACAAAATCTCTTAAAGTTTGGAAATGAAAAAGTTTTATCAGACTTAATAGAGGTCGTTGATAATCTTGATCGAACACTTGAAGCCTTGAATTCTGAAACTGATGAAAAGGTTAAAAATATTCTTACTGGTGTTGATATGGTGAGAAAGCAATTTCTTGATGTCTTAAAAAGTAGTGGACTTGAAATTGTAGAATCTGTTGGAAAAAGTTTTGATCCAAATTTTCACGAAGCAATGGCCCAACAGCCAGCAGAGGGAAAAGAGGATGACGAGATCATAATGGAGTTTCAAAGAGGTTATGTTTTAAACGGAAGACTTCTGAGAGCTGCGAAAGTAATTGTAGTAAAAAACTAAAATAAATAATTATAGATAAGGAGAATATCATGGGAAAAATTATTGGAATCGACTTAGGAACGACAAACTCATGTGTGTCAGTTCTTGAAAACGGAAAGTATAAAATTATCGCAAACGCTGAGGGACACAATACAACTCCTTCTGTTATCGGTTATGGAAAAAATGAAGAGAAGCTAGTTGGTCAAATTGCAAAAAGACAAGCAGTGACGAATCCTGGGAAAACACTATACGGGATTAAGAGACTAATTGGTAGAAAGGCGAGTGCTCCAGAAGTTAAGAAGTTCATGGAAGTTGCCCCTTTTGAAATCTTTGCAAACAAAAATGGTGATGCTTGGGTAAAAGTTGATGGTAAAGAAACTGCACCTCAAGAAATCTCTGCTTCAGTATTGGAAAAACTTAAAAAGTCAGCTGAAGATTATTTAGGTGAAACAATTACAGAAGCTGTTATTACAGTTCCTGCCTATTTTAACGATGCTCAAAGACAAGCAACGAAAGATGCAGGTCGAATTGCTGGACTTGAAGTTAAAAGGATTATCAACGAGCCTACGGCAGCCGCTCTTGCATACGGACTTGATCAGAAAGTAGACAAAAATATTGCTGTCTTCGATTTAGGTGGTGGTACATTTGATATCTCAATCTTAGAAATTACATCTGATGGTGTTTTCGAAGTAAAAGCAACTAACGGAGATACTTTTCTTGGTGGTGAAGACTTCGACGAAATCTTAATTAACTGGATGGCCGATGAATTCAAGAAAGAGAGTGGAATTGATCTTAAGAATGATCAAATGGCACTTCAAAGATTGAAAGAAGCTGCTGAAAAAGCAAAACATGAACTTTCAAGTACAACTCAGTCTGAAATAAACCTCCCGTTTATTACTGCTGATCAATCGGGACCAAAACACCTTAACTTGACTCTTACAAGAGCTCAGTTTGAGTCTCTTATTGATCCGCTAATCTCAAGGTTATCGAATCCATGTAACACTTGTATTCAAGACTCTGGACTTTCAGCGAATGAAATTGACGAGGTAATCCTTGTTGGTGGTTCCACTAGAGTTCCAGCGGTACAAGAAAAAGTTAAACAAATTTTTGGTAAAGATCCTTCAAAGGGTGTTAACCCTGATGAGGTTGTTGCTGCAGGTGCTGCCATTCAAGGTGGAGTACTAGCTGGAGACGTTAAAGATGTTCTTCTTCTAGATGTAACACCTTTATCTCTAGGTATTGAAACTCTTGGTGGAGTTACAACTAAAATCATTGAAAAAAACACAACGATTCCTGTAAAGAAATCACAAGTTTTTTCAACTGCCCAAGATAATCAACCTGCTGTTAGTATCCACGTACTTCAGGGTGAAAGAGAATTTGCTAAAGACAATAAAACTCTTGGTAAGTTTGACCTAAGTGATATTTCTCCAGCCCCTAGAGGAGTTCCTCAAATTGAAGTAACTTTCGATATTGATGCAAACGGTATTGTTAATGTTAATGCTGTAGATAAAGCGACTGGAAAGTCTCAAGAAATTAAAATCACTGCTGGATCTGGACTTTCTGAAGAAGAAATTGAAAAAATGGTTCGTGATGCTGAAGAGAATAGAGATTCTGATCAAGCAGCAAGAGAGATCATTGATACTAGAAATAATTTAGATTCTTTAATTCTTGCTTCTGAGAAGATGGTTAAGGAAGGTGAAGGTAAGATTTCTGATGAAGCTAAAGCTGAATTAGAAGCTGCAGTCGCTGAAGCTAAAACGAAACTAGAGTCTCAATCTCTAGAAGAATTAAAAGCTGCTAATGAAGCACTACAAACTGTTAGTCATAAAATTGCTACAGATATGTATCAACAAGCTGGTGGTCAACCTGGAGGTCCTGGACCTGAAGGTGCTCAGCCAGGTGCTGGACCAGAAGGCGCTGGACCTGGAGCAGGTGCTCAAGATGCAGGAAAAAATGACGACGATGTTGTAGACGCTGACTTCAAAGAAGTTTAAAACTAATTCAGGATAATTTGCACGAGGTCTCTATAGAGACCTCTTTGCAAAAAAAATGGAAGTATCGAATGAGTAAACGAGATTATTACGAAGTCCTTGGAGTAGAAAAGAGCTCAAGTAAGGATGAAGTTAAAAAAGCTTATCGAAAGTTGGCGATGAAATATCATCCCGATCGAAATCCAGATAATCCTGAAGCAGAAGCCAAGTTTAAAGAGGCAAGTGAAGCTGCCGATGTCCTTTTGAATGAAGAGAAAAAGCAAAAGTACGATCAATTTGGACATGCTGGGGTAGATGGTCAGTATGGTGGTATGGGCCAAGGTGGATTTGGGTTTGGAGGAGAATACTCTGATCTTGGAGATATTTTTGGTGATATCTTTGGAGACATTCTAGGTGGCGGTAGACGTCGTGGTGGCAGAAGCCGAGCAAGACCTGGAAATGATCTTCAAATGGAAGTTGGAATTACTTTTGAAGAAGCTGCATTTGGCATAGAGAAAAAAGTTTCTCTCGCGAGAAAGGCAGTTTGTGATGATTGCCATGGAAGTGGCGGAAAAGATGGAACTAAGCCTATTGGTTGCGACATGTGTGGCGGAATGGGTGAAGTAAGAAGACAACAGGGATTTTTTACAGTTGCTTCTACTTGTCCAAAGTGTCATGGCTCAGGACAAATGGTGTCTGACCCATGTCGAAAATGTAATGGCGAAGGTCGTAGCAAGAAGAATGTTGATCTGGCCGTAAAGGTCCCAGCAGGAATCGATGTCGGACAAAGGCTAAAGCTGACCGGAGAAGGTGATGCTGGTCTAAACGGTGGACCAAGCGGTGATCTTTATGTCGTCATTGATATTGAAGAACATGAGTTTTTTGATAGAGATGGGTTCAATGTTCATTGTGAAGTGCCAATCTCATTTTCTCAAGCCGCTCTAGGGGCCGAGGTTGAAGTTCCAACACTCGAGGGGAAGGTAGAGGTTCGAATTCCTGAAGGTACGCAGTCTGGATCTAAGATGCGGCTTAAGAATAAAGGAATTCAAAGACTTGGTGCGTATGGCACAGGGGACCAGATTCTTGAGATTCATGTTGAAACACCGACAAAAATAGGCGCAGAGCAGAGAGAGTTCTTTGAAAAACTCGCCGAGTTTGAAGATTCGACGCCCATGTCCAAAGGTTTCTTTGACCGCGTAAAAGAATTTTTTCATTAATAATAGCCTTACCTTTCGGTCAGGCATTTTACTATTATATTTTTTACAACTTTCCTCGCCCCCGTTAAAATGTCCCATTACCATTGGCAAGGAAAATACCTAATGAGAAAAGTTTTAGGACTGCTTTCAATTACTTTTTTAATCTTATTAAGTTCATGTGGCATCACAATGATAAAAAGTGGCGCAAGGAGTGATCTTTATACAGAAAGATTTCTTGTTGGTTTAGAAGAGATTAAATCGAAATATAGACAAGGTGAACCCGAGGTTGCTTTAAAATCTTTAATGGAGATGCCTGAGGAAGGATTGCTCGTTTCTGAAAAAGCAATGAGAAGAAATCTTGTTGGTGTCATTCTCTTCTCTAAGAGAGATTATGAAAAAGCAATTTTTAATTTCGACTTGGCACTCTCTTCATCTAGCTTAGATGAGGCCCTGACAGCACAAATTTACTTAAATCTTTCGAGTAGTTATTTTAAATTAGGTTTTATGGAGAAAGCGTTCTCTTCAATTAGTTTGGCCGACCATACAAAACTTTCAAAAGATGAAGCCAAGAAGCACCATAAACTCTCTTATAACCTGGCAAAAGAATTAGGACGGGATAAAGAAGTTATAAAAAGTTTAGTTTTATACCTAAGTTCTAAAAAGGGTCTTTCTGAGCTTAAAAATGATCCAATGTTTGAGCATCTCCTCGCTGGATTTGTAAAACTCGGAAAAAGAGATAAGGTCCACCTATTAGAAACATTTGAGGATGAGAAGCCAATAGTTATAGGTTACTTAGCCTACCTTGAGGCCGAGAAAACTTATTATAATGGTGAAAAAGAAGAGGCCAAAGACTTTCTTGAGTGGATCAGAAAAAGATTTGAAGGTAATGATGAGATTAGTACCTTAGTCGACAACTTCTTTTTTAGAGTAGAAAACTTTTCAAAAATGAATCAACTTTCTATTGGTGTAATTCTACCTCTTTCGGGTCAGAAGAAAAACTATGGAGAGAGGGCCCTTTTAGGTATTGATAGTGGGCTAGAAGAAATTAAAAAGAATCTTCCAGAAGGGAAAAACTATACACTTCATATTTTGGATAGCGAGGGAAGTGGCGCGGTTGGAGCATATCGAGTTCGAGACCTTGTCGAAAAGCACTCTGTTGGAGCTATTATCGGTGGATTATTTTCTAGCGAAGCGACAAAAGAATACCTTGAGGCCAAGAGGAATGGAGTTCTTTTTATCTCTCTCTCTCAAATATATTTACCTAAAGACGAGAAAGATCACCTCCTATTAGAAATTCCAGGTTCTATTGAGAGTCAGGTAGCCAGAGTATTTTCTGACGAAATGTTGTCTGTCTTTGGTAAAAATGCAGCCATCTTATACCCACATTCAGCAAGGGGTGAAGCATACGTTTCTGAATTTTGGAGACGAGCTCAGCAGTCAGGTGTCAGCATTACGGGCATTAATGACTATGAAAAAAATCAAACTGATTATAGGGAACCAGTAAGGAACTTGTTGGGCCTAAAAAATACTCGAGCGAGGAAAGAAGAGTTAGAGTTACTGTCTGAGATTCATTCATTAGAAAAAAGAAAATCTATTAGAAGAATACAGACATTAAAACCAATCTTAGATTTTGATTGGATATTTATTCCAGCATACCCGAAAGAGGCATTGCAGATAATTCCATCATTTACATATTTCGATGCATTTAAATTGCGAATGGTTGGAGGTCCTAGTTGGAGATCTCGAATGCTTTCAACTCATAGTTCAAAACTAGGGAAGCTCTTTTTCGTAGGTGATGATGTTCAGCCTGTGAGTAAAAACTTTATTAGAAAGTTTCATACCAAATATAATAGAAGACCTCGTTTAATTGAGATCAGGGCATTTGATTCTATAAGTATCCTGAATGATATTTATAAAGATAAAACTTTTGAGACTAGAGACGAGTTGGATATTAATCTAAGAAGCCAAACTGAAATTACAGGTCTTACAGGCTCTTGGTATTTAGACGATAGTATCTGGATTAAAAAAATGTCATCTCTGATGTTGAATAGGGGGAAGATTAGCAACTTATTTAGCTCAGATGAAACATCAGAATCTCAATCCCAATAAATATCTTTCTTTATTAATGAGGAAAGAGAGCCACACCCATAAGCGATGTTAATAACAACGTGAACTGCCAGTACATTCAAAAAACCTCTTATTTTTTCAGTACGCTCTCTGTAGATAAAACTAAAAAATAGCACAAGAATGCAGTAGATAAAAAACGGAATGAGATAAAAAATATTCAATAAAAAGAGACAGCTCGTTAGGTAGAGAACAAAAAACATTGGGATAAGGAAAGTAAGCTCAATTGAATCTGGCTCATTCATAATTGTCTTAATTCTGTGAAAGCCACTCGAAAAAGATTTTTCCCAAACTGAAGTTAATGTAGATGATCTGTGGTGATAAACATACAAATCTGAGAGATAACAAATTTTGAGACCTGAAACTTTCATTTGAAATAAAAGTATATTCTCTTCATTTCTTTGCATGTCCTCTGGGAATCTTAAATTATGCCTTCGAAGATCACTAAGATTGATCCATAAGTTGCATAAAATTAACTTCTTTTCGTCACAGGGTTCTACTGATGCTTTTTGTACAGGGTTGTGTCTGTAGCGAGTAGTCGCAGTTGCCAGAGGGGACTTTAGCGTTTGCCCAATTGCCTTTTCAAGAGGACTGGAGTTTTTTGGTGTAAGATCTGGTCCGCCGAATGCCGAGCAAGTTAGAAGTTTGGCCTTATTTTGTTCTAGTATTGAGAAGTAGTTTTGGGGAATCGAACTATCATCATCTATAAAAAAAGCCCAGTCAGCATTAGTAAGACTTATTGCTATATTGCGAGCTTTTGCAGGAGTGGTCTTTTCAATCAGCTTAAAATCTAGCTTCGGAAAATTAATATTTAGCATTTTTTCTGTCTCTTGATCTTCTCCGTTGATGATCAAGATGACCTTTTCGTAAATATCGATACCTGAGTCCTCTAGGGATTGTAGGCAGCTTTTAAGAAGTAGAGACCTCTTCCAGGAAATTAGGATTATTTTATAATTTAGCTCGTTCAATGATGTCATTGATCACATTATACCAGAAGCTGAGTTTGAAATCCGAATTCTGTAGAGTATATTTATATAATGTATCAAATTAACTTCAATTTTTTAGGTCTTAAATGCTTAATCGAATCTGATGAAGCAAGCGTGATTTCTAAAATTGAAAAAGATTTTTCTAATTTTAAGTCAGCACCTTTTGATAAATCAGAAGTTGATTATTATTTTAGACATCAAAATATAAGTCCTCCATTTGATAAAATTCCAAACTTTAAAGAAGTTTATCGATCAAAAAACTCTATAACTTATGAGGAAAATGGTGTTCGTTTTAATAATTACCATGGAAAATTACTTTCCATTTACGACTATAAAAAAGAAATCTGCTCACTTTATTCGACAAACTTAGAAAAAACTCATGAAGTTATTTATCTACTCATTCATTCAAGAGTGGGGAAAAAGTTAGACCTTCTTGGACTTCATCGAATACACGCAATGGGTGTCAGGAAAAATGACTCAAATTTAATAGTTATGATGTCTAGTGGAGTAGGGAAAAGCACTTTGCTTCAGAACCTTCTCTCGCTTGATTTGGGGATTGAGTTTCTATCTGATGACTGTCCCCTTGTTGATGACAATGGTGTCTTGTATCCATTCCCTATAAGACTTGGGGCAAACAATTCTGAAAGCTTTAAAGAGTTGGCTGAGAGTTCAGATTGCTTCTATACGATGGATCGGGAGTTTTATGGTAAGAAGTACCTTCTTGATTCTAAATGCCTAAATAACAAGATTGGTAAAAGCTCAGTCCATAAAAATTTTCTCTTTCATGGAGTTCGATTAGGTAAAGAAGAATGTCGAATTGAGAAATCGAGCAAACTGAAAACTCTTCTTCAGCTTCAAAAGCACATGGTTATAGGAGTTGGGTTGCCGATGATTCTTGAATACTGGTGGGAGATTGGGGTCGAGGATTTTGTACGCAAGGCGGTAATTGGGGTTAGAAGATTTTTTTCGGCAATAGTGTTGGTGCTCAAATCAGATTGTTTTGAGATTGAACTAGGGAATGACCCAGAAAAAAATGCTAGGACATTAATTAAATTCTTAAACTGGTGATCAGATTAGGCTTTTTTAGCTGCTAGAATCTTTTTCTTGATTCTGGCCTTAAGCTTGGCTTGATTCTTTTTTCTTTTCATTTTCATTACAGATCTTTTTCTTCCCAAACCCATGATAGCTTCCTTTTGTGCAGTGTTTAACATTAACAAGGGATTCCACATACTAATCAATTGACTGCATATTGGCAATAGTGGCGATGCGTTATCTCACTATAGTAAGTCGGTTTGTAGTTGTCATTAAAAGTACGTAAGTGTTAAATTTTACAGATAGAATTTTCATGGAATTGAAAAGGTAAATGACAATGGTTGTCAAAAAGAAAAAAGTAGCGAAAAAAACTACTAAAAAGAAAGTAGCGAAGAAGAAAAAAGTGGTTAAGAAAACCGCTAAGAAATCGCCTCGCTCAACAAAAAAAACGAAAGCTAAAAAGCTGCGTTCTAAAGAATTAGATCTCGCTAATAAAGCAAAAAAAATTAATATCAGTGATGAGTTCGAACACGATGCTGGGTTAATGGATCTAACTCCTGCAATTAGAACAACAAAAAAAGTCGACCCCATTCAACAAAAACGATTGCTTTTAAGATCTAGAAGGATTCATTGGAATCAGGATAAGAAAAAAATAGCGATCGATATGTTGGAGAGATATACCGGGCATTCGATTGAAGAATTCCAACAACAAATTATTCTAACAAATTTTCATTATTATACTCAGAGATTCAATGCCCTCCTTGATGATCATAAATATACTCAAGGGAGTGCCTTTAAAGCTTCTTCATCTAAGAAGGCAAAGGTAACAATTATTGAATTTGGAGTCGGTTCTGCAATGGCCGCTTTAATTGGTGAGCTTGTTTCAGTTGTAAATCCTAAGGCGGTATTATTTTTAGGTCTTGCTGGTGCAGTTCACCCTTCCTTGAAGGTTGGAGATTTTGTTCTCCCGATTGCTTCAATCAGAGCGGAAGGTGTATCACAACACTTTTTACCACCACAGGTTCCAGCTCTTCCAACTTTTAAAATTCAAAAATTTGTTTCACAAATTCTAGTTGAACATGGAATGGAATATAGAACAGGTACCATTCACTCTACAGACTTTAGGTTCTGGGAATTTGATGAAAGATTTAAGAAGAACTTAATTGAAGAAAGAGTACTCGCTGTAGAAATGGAAACAGCTGCATTATTTACGACTTGTTTTGTCAGTAAGGTAAATATTGGAGCCCTATTACTAATCTCTGACTGCCCAATGAAAAAAGGCGGAATTAAAACTAAAGCTTCTGCTAAATCTGTCTTTAGAAAATACACTGATAGACATATTGAGCTTGGAATTGAGGCCATGGCCGATATTGCTGAAAGAGGTGAGAAAGTAAGACATTATACCTGGGATTGACCCAGAGTTGAGGTAATAAATATGTTTAAAAAAATGCTTGATTGGTTTTCAAACGACTTGGCCATTGACCTTGGGACAGCCAACTGTCTTGTTTATGCTAAGGATCGTGGAATTATTGTAAACGAACCTTCTGTGGTTGCTGTTCACCAAGGCGTAAAAGGTGCTAGTAAAGTACTTGCTGTTGGTAAAGAAGCAAAACAAATGCTTGGGAGAACTCCTGGTTCAATCAAAGCTATTCGTCCTATGAAAGACGGTGTTATTGCTGATTTTGAAGTGACACAAGCTATGCTTCGTTACTTTATACAAAAAAGTCTTAGTGGTTCAAAATTAATCAAGCCTAGAATAATTATCTGTATTCCTTTTGGTATTACTCAAGTTGAAAAACGAGCCGTTAAGGAATCAGCTGAGCAGGCCGGAGCTAGAGAAGTTTATCTAATCGAAGAGCCAATGGCGGCAGCAATTGGTGCAGGTTTACCGATTACTGAGCCTTCTGGAAATATGATTGTTGATATCGGCGGTGGGACAACTGAAGTCGCGGTTATTTCTCTCGGTGGAATTGTTTACTCTAAGTCAGTAAGAACTGCTGGTGACAAGTTTGATGAAGCAATTACAAATTATATTAAGAAAAAATACTCTCTACTTATTGGAGAGAGAACTGCTGAAGCGATTAAGATAAGTATTGGAAACGCCTATCCTTTTGATGAAGAAGTAAAGAGTTATGAAGTAAAAGGTAGAGACTTGATTGCAGGTGCTCCAAAAATTATCGAAGTAACATCTGATGAAGTAAGAGATGCTTTAAGTGATCCGATTACAGAAGTCGTTGAAGCAATAAAAGTTTCTCTTGAAAAAACGCCACCAGAATTGGCAGCAGATATTGTTGATAATGGAATTATTCTTGCTGGAGGTGGATCACTTTTAGCGAATTTGGATGTTCTTATTAAAGAGAAAACAGGTTTACCTGTATCACTGGCAGAAGATCCACTAACTTGTGTGGTTAGAGGATGTGGGAAGGCTCTTGAGTCTATAAGCCTTCTGAGACAAGTTACGACTTTGAGTTAATGGGGAGTTGGTATGGAAGCATCATCATCCAATTTTATAGAGCTAGACTGGACTGAATTAATTGAAGATATTTCAAATCTGGTTGCTAGTAAGGAAAAAGTTAAAATCTGGGAAAAAGGAGATGCTCCTGATTTGTGTGAGGTTATAAATAGCCATAGCAATGAAGAGGGAGAAGCATTTTGCCAGCAATTAAGATTACGACTTGGAAAAGTTGATGAGTCGTGGAAAGAGAAAGAATTATTTCTTCAGTTCACATTGAATGGACTTGAATATTTCACAAAAGGAAATGTGGTTGAAGTTCTAGGAAACGAAGACTTCTGGTTTGAAATGAGTCCACATGTTTTTAAAGTTGAGAAACGAGGAAATGAAAGACTTCTTACTTACCCACATTTTCAAGTTTATTCATATTTTAAAATTCAAAAACAACCAGATACTGAGAATCTTGTTTTTTTAAATAAGCATATTGAAGCGAATCATAATGCATTTAAAAAGTTTCAAGAGTTAACGAACGAAGAAATTTTAGAGGCCCAGGACAGAGTTGAAAGTGACCAAGATGATGAGCTTATTGGCTTTAGAGTATTAGATCTTTCTAATTCTGGAGTCGCATTTCTCGTTAATGAAAAAGAAAAAGATTATTTTACTGATACTAGCAGTGACTTAAATATTACTCTTCTTTTTGAAAAAGAGGTATTTAACTTGAGCTCTGCAAAGATGGTTTATAATGTAGACTACGTAAATCCTAGAATGGGCAATCTTCCAATGGCAAAAATTGGATTTACGTTTGGAGAAACTCCTGAGTTGACAACCTTAGTGAATAAAAAAATAGAAGAGTCTGAATCAGAAGAAAATATTCAGAAAGATTTTGAAAATTTCGTTGATTAAATCAAATGTTCTTTTATGTTTAACATCCTTGCTTTTGCTGCAGGGATGTTCTTTTTTTAAAAAATCCAGCACAAATAATTTAACTAAATCTAATTCAAAAAGAATCTATGATCTCGAAGATAAGTCCGGAAGATTTATTGTCGAAAGAGAAAATGGGTATATAAAGAATAAAAATCAACTCATATTGAAGAGGCAAGTTTTCTCAAATGATGATCCTACTAAAAAACCTCTTGAGAGAAGTATTGTCATTAGTAACCCCGGAAAATTAAAAAGTCTCACCGTTCTTAGACCTTTTCGCAGCCAATATACCGTTTGGTTTGAAAAACAAAAGTTCTTTACAGAGATGTTACTCGACACGAAAAATAAATCACTAGTTGTGAAAATGTCGAGCCCTGAAAAACAATGGAATGGAACAAAGAATTTTCCCTTTCCAAAAGGGAAAGGTGTCTACTGTTTCTTTAGTCAGGTGATTGATTGTGCGTCGGTTACAGGGTTTTTAAACCAGGCGATTGGTAAGCAAGCAGGAGAGATGTACTTCCATATTATTTGGGAAGGATACCCATATTTTATGGAGCAATATATTAATACTAGAGAAGAAGTCTTCTCGAGAGCGACTTTAAAATATGATGGTAAAACTAAAAATGGTTTTTCTAGATTTACTCTTGAGGCCGGTGGACAAAGTATCTTCTATCTTTTGGACAGTCGCGCAAAAATTCAAAAAATATTTTGGGTTTCTCAAGGGTTCACTCAGTCATACAAAGGTTCTAAATCAAATTAATTTTTGGTTCCATTTTGGCACTGGGTAAGTAGGGTATTCTTGTAGTTTCTTACAAACACCTATTCAGTAAGTCATTCAGTTGTATTTCTCTCTTTGAGGTTTATAATAGCTTGGATACTTCGGTATTGAATCGAATAAATTATTCGATTAATTTGGAGGCGAAATGAGCAACCTTGGTCAACTGATTATGACTGGTTTAAGTGGAACATCACTTACCCCAGAAGAATCAGAGTTTATTGAAAAAGAGAATATAGGTGGAGTCTTACTCTTCAGTGAAAACTTTGAATCTCCTGCTCAACTCGCCGAACTAGTTAACGATATACAAAAACTTAGAAATGAATATCCTCTCTTTGTGGCCGTTGATCACGAGGGTGGGAGAGTTGTTAGATTTAAAAATCACTTTACACAAATACCTCCAATGTTGGATTTATCTCGAACAGGTTCTCCGAAAATTGTTTTTCATATCGCAAAAATAATGGCCGAAGAGTTACTTTCATGTGGAATAAATATTAACTTGGCGCCAGTTTGTGATGTTGTTACACATCCCGAAAATCAAGTGATTGGTGACAGAGCATTTGGTGACGATGCAGAAGTTGTCTCAAAATATATTTCTTCAGTAATCAGAGGACTTCAAACAAATGGAATTCTTGCCTGTGCAAAACATTTTCCAGGGCATGGTTGTACTTCAAAAGATTCACACTTTACGTTACCTGTAGTTGATAAAACTATTGAACAATTAAGAGAAGTTGAGTTTCAACCTTTTATCAAGGCCGTTAAAAGTAGAGTTGAATTTGTCATGATGGCCCATTTAATTGTTGAAGGAATTGATCCAGAACTTCCATGTACTTTAAGTTCAAAGGCCTATGAGTTATTGAGAGAAGAACTCAAGTTCTCCAAAATAATTATTACTGATGATATGCAAATGCAGGCGATTACAAACAAATATTCAACTGGAGAAGCTGCTGTTATGGCCATAAAGGCCGGGGCAGATATTATCGAATATCGTGATGTCGATCAGGCGATGATGGCCTATAGTGCACTTAAAGAAGCTTTGAAAAATAAAGAATTGAAAAGTGAAGATGTGAAACAAAAAGTTGATAGAATTTACGAAGTAAAAAAATCAAACTTAGCAGACTATAAACCAAATTATATTCCAGACATTCAAAAGTCTGTTAATACCAAGGCCTCACAAACATTTATGAGAGATATAATCTCACAAATTGAGGAAAAACCTCGGGCATAATTAATCTTTATACCGGTACAAACTTACCACCCTCTTAAAAATATTTTTCCTTTTGATATCCTATACTTATAGATTTGTGCATTCTTCCATAATGGGAGAGGAGGATCGATCATGTTATTGATGTACGCCGCCGTCGGAATGATTGGAATAGCTGTTTTCATTGTTACTAATACAGTGTTTCAAGATGAAGAGGAATTTAAGGCGCAAGAGAAACTAGAAGATTCAGAGTCAGATACAAAAGACCTGATTGCATCTCATGGTGCAATTCTAAAATATTCAAGACCATTTTTTAAAAGATATGTTTCTCCAATTGTTTCGCAAATGAAGAAAAAGAAACAGATTAAAGAAAGGTATAAGCGAAAGCTTGCAGCAGCAGGACTAACCCAGGTTTTAACACCAGAAGATTTTTATTCGTTTAAATTATTTTTGATTATCGGATTTCCTATAACTTTTCTGGGGCTTCGTGAATTTCTTGGTGAAACATGGCCCATGAAGGCCATACCAGTTCTCGCTTTTGTAGGGTTCTTTTATCCAGACATTTGGATTAATGGAAAAATTCAAAAGAGACAAAAGTTAATCACTATGGAGATGCCTTTTGCTGTTGATATGCTTGCTCTCTCTGTTGAAGCGGGGCTAGATTTCATTGCCGCAATGACAAAAGTAATTGAGAAGGCAAAGGCCGGTGCCCTTACCGAAGAGTTTGAAATTTTAATTAGAGAAATTAAAGTTGGTGCCAGTAGAGCTGAGGCCCTTCGAAATTTTGCGTGGAGAATTGATATGATTACGATTTCATCATTCTGTGCAACGCTAATTGCTGCCGACTCTGTTGGTGCTTCTATTGGACCTATTCTTAAAGCCTTGTCGGCTGAAATTCGACAGAAAAAATCGGCAGAAGCAGAGAAGGCTGGTGCTACAGCCGCAACTAAAATTTTATTTCCTATGATGTTTTTAATTGTACCAGCGGTTTTCCTCGTCGTGGGCGCGCCACTGGTTCTGCAGTACTTAAATGAGAATAATTAAATGATGAAGATAAAGTTTAAAAATCAAACGATCGCAGAAGAAGTCAAAGTTGCTGACGGATTTGTTACACGTTTAATTGGTTTAATGTTTTCGAAAAGCTTGGTTGGATTTGATGCTCTTTTGATAAAGCCATGTAATTCGATTCATACATGTTTTATGAGATACAATATCGATGTTATTTTTTTAGATAAGAATATGACTGTTGTGAAGATTATTAGAGAGATTAAGCCATGGCGAATGACATGGATATATTTTAAATCACATCAAGTTTTAGAAATGGCCGGAGGTACTTTACCTTCTGATATCAATGAGGGAGAAACCTTAGAGGTAGTATGTACAAACTAGTAGCAGTTGGCGGGAAACTTCGAGGACAAGAGTTTGTTTTAGAAGATGGAGAGAATACTCTCGGCCGCTCTGATGATTGTGACATTACACTTACAGTTAATGGTGTTTCTAAGAAACATATGAGCATTACTGTTACTGATGATGTCGCCTATGTACAAGACATGGGCAGCTCTAATGGAACATTTTTAAATGGCAAAATCATAAAAAGGGCCACAGCTAAAAATGGTGACAAAATTGCATTGCCAGATTTAATTCTTCAGGTTGTTTTTGTAAAAGAGAAGAAAATTATCGTTAAGAAAAAAGCAACCGACGATGAAGAGGATGATGAAGATGATATCGATGTGATCTTCAGTGGAGGAAATCCACCTGATAACATCGTAGCAAAAATTTTGCACTTCTTTAAATATAGGATCATGAATGTTATTCACGGTATTAATGAAGAATATGAATGGAAGTATCTTCTTGGTATTGTCTTAACAGTATTCGTTTTTGTCGTCGTGACGTTGATTATTTATCCAGTTTTACAATCTACGAAACAAATTCTTCTATTTGAAACGGCAAAACGTGGAGCTCACTACGCTGAAGAAATTTCGAGAATGAACTCTCGTGCACTAGAATCAAAAAACTTAGATCAAGTTAATACTCAGTTTTTAAATAGTGAAGATGGCGTTCAGGCCTATGAGCTATTTGATCTCGAAGGACGTATTGTTCGTCCAATGGAAAAACTAAATGATTATATCTCCGATCCGTTTTCTGTCCAGGTGAGAGAATGGGCCATGGCAAGTAAAGATGATGATGGTAATAAAGTTTATAAAAAGCTTCTAAGTGGTGATGAAATTGGGATTGGTAAAAAAATTATGGCCTATAATGCTCGACTTGGGATTATGGAGCCCGTAGGTATCATTTCAATTAGGTTTTCACCGAAATCCTTAGCTGTTGAAGCGACGAAGTCTCAAAAAGCTTACCTTGAATCTATTGTCACGGCGCTACTCGCAGCGATTGTCTTCTTTGGGGTTGTCTATTATATGACATTAAGACCATTGGAAGAGATGAAATATCAAATTGAGGAAGCTCTTAGAGGTAAAAGAAGAAACCTAGAGTCAAGGTATTTAATGGGTGAGCTTGGATCACTTCGAAATAGTATCAACTCAGTTCTGCAAAGAATTAGAGAACTTAAAAATGAAGAATCTGATGAATTTGGAGAAGCTGAATCTGACGAAGGTTATGTCTCAACACTTAAAGAGTTTATTAGAGGCTCCGGTGTACCTACTATGGTTTTAAATTCTGAGAAAAACCTTAAAGCAATTAATATTGAGGCCGAAGATCTGACTTCGATTAGAGAGTCAGCAGCAATGGACATGAGTTTATTAGATGTTTCGAGAGAGAAAGGTTTCGCTGCAACTGTTATTGAGCTTTGTGATAACTCCGCTAATGGTGGGGGAATCATGGAAGAGGGGAATTATGAGTTGCAAGGGGTCGAGCATAGAGTGTGTGTTGCATCTCTAATGGGAAAAGATAATTTTGCAAAAGCATTTTATATAACTTTTGTGAAAGAAGAGTAAGAATAAATGGCTACCGCGAATGTAAAAATTAGTCGTGATATTAGCCCTCCTGAAATAGCAGGGGAGCATTTTCGACTATTATGCATGACTGGTAAAAATAAAGGTCTTAGTTATTACTTAAAGGGCCAGCGTCTCGTAATGGGAAGGAGTGAAACAGCAGATGTTCAAGTGATTGATGCAAAATCGTCTCGTGAGCATGCTGAATTAACAAAAGTTGCAGGTAAATATGTTGTTACAGATTTAGGAAGTCATAACGGAGTTATTGTTAATGATCTTAAAATTAGTCAGCATACATTATCAGATGGTGACAAAATTATTATTGGTCAAACAGTTTTTAAGTTTAATAGATACAATATTGTAGAAAAAGCACTCGAAGAAGTTGATGAAGACGAAGACGAAGATGATGATGAAGAGTGGGAAGACGACGAGGATGAAGAGGAAGAGGAAAAACCTAAGAAAAAGAAAAATAAAAAGGAACCTACTCCTGAGGAAAAAAGAAAGAAGTTGCTCATTTTTGCAGTTGTTCTGGTCGGAGCTTGGGTAATGTTAGGTGAAGAAGAAAAGCCTGCACCAAAAGCAACAAAGGCAAAACAGAAAAAGACTAAAGTAGACTCTCTTGAGGATAGAATTAGAAGACAAGACCAAGAGGAAAATAAAGAAACAAGAGATAAGTTGGAAGCAATTATACATAGAGGTCAAAGAGAGTTTAGAGAAGGGAATTATTTTAGAGCGATTAGAGAATTTAATCTCGCTTTAATTTTGAGTCCTGCCAATGGTAGAGCAAGTTTCTACTTAAATAAAGCTAAGCAAAGGTTAGATGCGGAAATTGACTTAGTATTTATTAAAGCAAAAAGAGAAGCAGAGGCTTTAAGGTATATAGAAGCAAAAAATAGTTATTGTTCAATTGTTAGAATGTTGCAGAATAAACCAGAGGATGAAAGGCGAATTGACGCTGAAAATAGTATAGCCATTGTTGAAAAAGAATTGGGTAAGTTATTTGGTGAAATTAAATGTTTTGATGATCATGAGAGAAAGGAACGCAAGAGCGGAGATAATAATAAGTGAAACTTAGTGTGCTACGAGACAACAAATTAGTAGAAGAAGCAGATCTTTCTTCTGAGATCCAAGGCATTGGAGATGCTTCTGTATCTATGTTTATCGGTCGAAGCGATGATTGTCATGTCTGTCTAGAAGATCAACAAGTATCGAGAGAGCACGCAAAAATTACATATAAAGAAGGAAATTGGACTATTGGCCAGGTGTCTGATTATGGCGGATTAATCGTCAATGGTGTCCCGGTAGATGAAAAAGAACTAAATAATGGTGATGTGATAACTGTTGGACCATATATCTTAAATGTTTTTGGGATTGGTCCCGTTATTACTCAAAATGAAGAGACTCCAAATGAGAGTGAAGCACCTGTTGAAGTTGATGAGGCCGCAACCGAAGTATTAGATTCTCCAGAACTTGAAGAAGAGTCGAGTCCAGAAGAAGTAAATAGTGAAGCACAAACTGAAACTGAAACTGAACAACTTGACGAATCAGCAGACGAGCTTGGTGGTGAAGAAGGTGAGGTTGATGAGTTTGCAAGCTCTTCTGATGAAGGTGAAGATGATCTCTTTGGAGGAGATGAAGAAGAAGAGAGTCCAGACTTTACGAGTAGTGATTTTGAACAAGAAGATGGTGATAATGAAGACTCTGAGGGAGATGGCTTTGATTATGACGAGGATGGTGATGGAGACATGTTCGATGAAGGAGCAGATGACTACGCCGTTGATACTGTTGATGATGAATCAACAAAAGTCTTTCAAACATTCGCTCGATTTGAACTAGAATTATTTGGTGAAGTCGCACCATTTGACAAATTTATTATTGATAAGCCTGAGACTATTATTGGTAGAGATCCAGAAAAGTGCGATATTGTTTTAAATGACCCTGAAGTTTCTGCAAAACATGCCATCGTTAGAAAGAATAACATTACATGCGTATTAGAAGATTTAAATTCTGGGAATGGAACACTTCTAAACGGTGAAAGAGTAAATAAATCAAACCTTACAAACAATGATGAATTCATTATTGGTGAAACCACTTTTACAGTTCATATTATTTCTGACCTTCTAAAAGAAGAAGAAAGTCGACTTATGCCAGTTGAAGAAGGGCAGGAGATAGAAGTTCAGCAAATTGTAGAAGTCTCAGAAGATTTTAATGATGCCGATTTGCCGGAAGGTGATGTCGTTATTGATGGTGAGAGTTTTGGAGAACCTGCAGAAGCAGCTAAATCTAGCGGAGGTTCACTGTTTTCGAAAGAGGCCTTACAGGATCCTGAAAAGAGAAAGAAACTTCTCTATATTGTTGTGGGATTAATTGGAGCTTGGGTATTACTAGATGAAGAGCCAGCTCCTAAGCCACCTGGTCCAAAAGGAAAAGATGCAAAATCGAGAGGTCTTAAAGATAAAGATAAAGTAGCAAAGAAAAAGGGTACAGATCCTCGTCTTGCTAAAAAATTCAAACCTGAAGAGTTAGAGTTTCTTGATTCAACTTACCTTTTAGCAAAAGAGTTTTTTGATCAAGGTAAATATAAAGAAGCTATGGATGAGTTGGAAAAAATATTTACAATGACTCCCGAATATAAACAATCGAAGACTCTCTATGATCTTGCGAAACAAGGCCTTGCAAAATTAGAAGAATTAGAAAGAAAAAAACAAGCTGAAATAGAACGTAAAAAGAGAATGGAAAAAGTTAAAGAACTTGTTACTAGAGCGAAAGAAGCTACTAAAGATAAAAAAGTTGAAGCGGCACAAGCATTCTTTGCTCAAATTTTGGAATTAGATCCAGAAAACTTCGATGTTCCTCAACTGAAAATTGAGCTCGATGCCTGGGTCAAAGAACAAGAAAGAAAGGCCATTGAAGAAGCTCAGAAAAAAGCAGAAAGGAAGAGAATGGTAGACCAGCTTGCTCCTGGTAAAAACTATTACTTAAAAAAAGAATGGCATAATGCAATTTTAAAACTTGAAGAGTTCTTAAGACTTCAGGGGATGGATGAAGATTTAGTTAAAGAGGGAAGTCAAATGCTTGATACCTCTAAAAAAGAACTTTCTGATGCAATTAACCCTTTACTTGGAAAAGCTCGATCATTGAGTGAAGGTCAAGACCTAAAGGGTGCATATGAAATCTACAGCGAAATATTGAAGGTAGATCCAACTCACATGGAAGCACTTAATGAGATGAATGACATAAGTGACAAATTAACCATTCGTTCACGTAAAATATATAGAGAAGCGATAATTTCGGAATCATTAAGTCTTTTTAATGATGCGAAAGAAAAGTTTCAAGAAGTTCAACAAATTTCTCCTTCTGATAGTGAGTATTATCAAAAAGCTACTGAGAAGTTGAAAGATTATTTGGATTAGGGATGATTAAACTAAAAAGTTATAGCGCAAGAACTGATTCTGGACCTTACCTTCAAGTAAATGAAGATGATCATGATATTGATCTAGTGAATAATTTATTTTTATTATTTGATGGATTTGGCGGAACAAATATTGGAGATAAGGCGGTTGAGCTAGTTAAAGAAACAGTTAAAAAGTTTTATACAAAAATTGGTGGAGATCCTGACTCAACACTTCCTTTCTATTTTAGCCATAAATATTTAATTGAAGGGAATGCACTCATAAATGCTCTTCATTTAGCACATAGTTTGTTAAAGAAAGAAAATTCAGAGAAAGAAATGTCTAACCGTGGTGGAGCGAGTGGCATTTGTGCTGCACTTGCTGAAAATATTCTTACTTTTGCCTCGACTGGAAATTGTTTATGTTACAGATATAGACGAGGACATATTGAAGTGGTTGTTCAGCCGGACTCTCTTCGTACTATCTCAAAAGATAATTACGATCCCCAGTTTCACTCAGCTCCTATGAGTGGTTTTGGTTTATTTGATGATCTTCATCTCCAAATATCAGAGTATAGAGTTTTGCCAGAAGACTTGTTCATACTCATGTCAGACGGTGTTTACAGTAGAGTAGAACCCAAAGAGATTTGCTACACTATTGAAAAAAGCCTCCCTCAAAGTGAAAAGATCGATGAACTCTTTAATCTCGCCAATTCTCGTGGGAATTTAGATAATCAATCGACTATTTTCCTCCAGTTTTAATATCAAGTTTTTTCGTCGGATTTAATTCAAATTGTTGCGAAGTAATTGAGATTAGGTGAAAATGTTATTGAGGAATATATGACGGCAAAAATTTTAGTCGCTGATGACAGCTTAACAATTCAAAAGGTAGTTGGAATAACTCTGGCCGAAACTGGTTATGAGTTAGAGCAATGTAAAAATGAGACTGACCTCTTTGATAAAATTAGTGTACGAAAGTATGACCTCATTCTATTAGACTTTAATTTGTCAGAGTCTAAATCCGGTTATGATCTTGCCAAAGAAATTTTAAATATATCTCCAGGTGTAAATATACTAGTTATGTTGGGCACATTTGATTCTGTTGATGAGAATCAACTTGAGCAAATTGGAGTTAATGACAAAATTGTTAAACCATTTGAAAGTGCAAAGTTTGTTCAAAAATGTACAGACATTATAGACTCATCTTTTGATGAGGATGATGAAAAAGAAGAATCAGTTACTGATGAAGCAGAAGAAGTCTCAGATGTCATTGAGGATGAAGAAGAACAAACTGAAGAAATCTCTCTATCTGATGAAGAAACTGAAATTATAGTTGAGCCAGAACCAGAAATGGAGTCTGATTCAGTTATGGAAGAAGAAGTTTTAGAAGAGGATATTGGTGAAAAAACCGAAGAAATCCAGCTTCATACAGAGAATGACGACTTTAATGAGTCCGAAGATTTAGGACCAGAGGATGAGGAAGTTACTGAAGAAGTAGATTTACAAGGCACGTCTGATAATAGTGGATTAGAAGAAGGTGCTGATTATTTTAAACAAGAAGCTGACGAAGAATTAACCTCTGAGAATGATGGTTGGGTTGTGGACAGTCCGAGCCAAGAAGATGAATCTCTACTTGATAACAGTGGAGGACTTTGGGAGGAAGATAGTGAAAAAACTACGAGCGAAATCTCTGGATCAACTTTGAATAATGAAATCGAATCTTGGGGCATGAGCATTCCTGGAGTTATTGGTGGACCTGAGGATAACTCTTTATTCCCTCCTGTTATATCGAGTTCTGAAGATACAAGCTCTGAACTTGTGAATTTAGAAGACTTAGGTTCTGAAATTGAATCAGAATTAATTGAAGAAGTTGCTCAATCAGAACCTGAACCAGTTGCTGTGCAAGCTTCAGAAGAAGATGAAATAAAAGTTCCTGATAATTCTGACCTCGATTATCCAGATCTAGGTGGATCATCAATGGCGGAAGAGCCAAGGGAACCAAAATCTAAGCTAGTTTCTATGGATGATCTTGCTCCAGATGATGGTGAAGATGATGACGAAGAGCTTGATGCAACAGATCCATTGATACTTTCTCGTTCAGCAGATGAGCAATCTGATTTGGCCAATGAGATTGATAGTGAGGTCTCACCTGATGAATTTTGGGCGGTTGATGATAAGAAAGGTGCTAATCAAGACTTAACAATTAGTGAATATGTTGAAGGTGCTGGTGCGAATCCAGACATGGTTGATTCGTTAGAGACTAAAGGTGATTATGTAGAACCACCTCGCGAAGAGAAAACTGAGCCTAAAGCTCCTCAGCAATCACATGAAGAAGTTGTCGAGATTGAAATTGATAAAGATGAAATTATTGAATCGATAAAAGAGTCACTAAAACCAATGATTGAAGATCTCGTTCGAGAGATGTGTCGTGATAAGGTAGAGCAAGTCGCTTGGGAAGTCATTCCTGACTTAGCAGAGAATCTGATCAAAAAAGAAATTAGAGATATTTCAGAATCAATTAATTAATAAATAACGATCCATTCATGACTGTTTCAACTTCTCCATCTATTTCAAGTTGTGCTGAACCATCATGACTGATGCCTTTAAATATCCCTGTCTTTTTATTTTCACCATCAATAATTGAAACAGACTTATTTAAGTGAACACAAACTTTGTCCCATAAAGGTTTAAGAGCATTTTTTCGAATTCTATTAGTAAGTATAAAATCATAAATTGCACGAGGTATTTCACTGTAATCATTTTCTGTAAGAACCAAATCACTTGAAAGTGAAGAGACTGGATAGGGAAAATCACTATCGTTAACATCCGACTTTCCTAAATTTATTCCTATACCAACGACTATTGTCTTCGGATCTTTGTAAGTACAAAGTATTCCACCTAGTTTTGCGAGGTCAGAATTTAGAAGATCATTCGGCCACTTTAATAAAATTTCAAGACTGTCGTACTCTTTAAAAAATTTTGTAAGGAGAACACCAATCTCTAAACTAGTTAAAGTTAACTCCTCATTTGGCTCTAGCGTAAAAGAGAAGGCGAGCGAGTTATCAAAAAATTGCCAAGAGTTCCCAGACCTACCTTGCCCTAGTGTCTGAGATCTAGTTGAAACAAGAACATTCTGCTGAATACTTCTAAGCTCTTCGAGGTTTTCTTTGAGATAAGTCTGGGTTGACTCCACTTCGTCTAAATGTACATGATGCATTGCCTTTCCTCGTTTACAGAAAACCAGACTCGATTGTAGTATAGGGCAGATTCAATTCAAGGGGTATAAACATGACGTTAATTAAAAGAGATGAGCCGCGAAGCATTAAGTTTACATTAAATCAAAATCCATATGCAGCAGGAAGTGTGATTGCAGAATTTGGAAATACTAAAGTTCACATTACGGCATCAGTTGAAGAATCTGTTCCTCCTTGGATGAGAAATGAGTCTAGGGGATGGGTTACTGCAGAGTATTCAATGCTGCCTTCTTCAACTCATACAAGAAACCGAAGAGAGAGAAGTAAAGTAAGTGGTCGTACCCAAGAAATCCAAAGACTCATTGGAAGAAGTTTAAGAAGTGTTGTTGATCTTCAAAAACTTGGTGAGAGATCAATTGTTGTTGATTGCGACGTACTTGTCGCTGATGGTGGAACAAGAACGACTTCGATCAGTGGGGCTTATGTTGCATTAAAGTTAGCGATTAAGAAGTTGATGGATGAAGGGCTTTTGACAGAGTCTCCATTGAAAGATGGTCTAGCTGCTTTGAGTGTTGGAATTGATAAGGAAGGGAAAATTATTGCTGATCTTGATTACGAGGAAGATTCAAGTTGTGAAGCTGACGTCAATATCGTGATGACTGAAACAGGTAAATTTGTCGAAGTTCAGGGAACTGCAGAGGGTGACCCTTTTTCTCATGAGCAGTTAATGGCAATCCTTGATTGTTCAAAGAAAGCACTCACTCATGTTTTTAAAGCACAAAAAGAAGCATTAGAATGATTGAATTTATTTTGGCCTCTGGGAATGCTCACAAAGCAGAAGAGTTTTCTGAGCTTTTTGACAAGAAAATTATAAGTGTTGAGAAGGCCCCAGAGAAAATTGAAGTAGATGAAACGGGGAAGTCATTTTCTGAAAATGCACTTTTGAAAGCTGAGGGTTACTTTAAAAAATTTAAACAGCCAGTACTTTCAGACGACTCCGGTCTTGTGGTCGCTTCACTCCCGAATGAGCTTGGGATTCATTCCGCAAGGTTTGGGGGAGAGGGGTTAACCGATAAGGATCGAGCAGAACTTCTTTTGAAAAAGTTAGATGGCATCGAAAATAGGTCAGCCTATTTTATTTGCGTGCTTTGTTTATATTTTTCAGAAGATGAGTATTACTTCTTTGAGGGCCGTGTGCATGGTCAGATAGGTGAGAATTACAGTGGTAGTCATGGGTTTGGCTATGATCCGATATTCGTACCAGATGGAGTCGATGAGCGCTCTACACTGGCAGAACTTCCTAACTGGAAAAAAGAAAATTCCCATCGCTCTAAGGCTTCTCTCCATGCTTCGAGCTTTCTTCGGGAAAGAGATTGCCAAAGGGTCTGAATTTCATTATATCTTTTCTACCAAGAATCATTTAGTCGGAGCGTAGCGCAGCTTGGTAGCGCACCTGCTTTGGGAGCAGGGGGTCGCTGGTTCGAATCCAGTCGCTCCGACCATTTTCAATAGCCCTTTTTCCTTATAACTTCGTCAAATTGAATAAATACTTAGTCGCGTACCAATGTACGCTCCGGCGCATTGATTAAATTTTCCTTGTTCTAAGAAAAAATGACGTATTGAAAACTACTTGGATGAGAACCAGCGAAGCTGGTTGGGGATTGCGAAAAAATAAGCCTACAGGCTTATTTTTATATCTTTATGTACTCCGTATAAGTGTAATTTGTAGAAGTGAGTTCGCAATCCCAGTCGCTTAAGAAGAAGTCCTAGGCTTTGGACAAAAAAAAGCCACTCAAAGAGTGGCTCCCTATATTAAGACAAGTCTTGCGACAGTTTATTCAAACTAAACGAGCCTTAAGTGTCCCTTTTCAATTTTCTTTTCTCCGACTACCTCTAGGTGAGAAGGTTCGTCCTGGTGAGGCTCATCGTGAGTTTCCTCGATAATTTGTTTTTCTTCTTCAATACTTTCTTCTCTGGCCTTGATTCTTCCATTTTCAAGGTTCGTGGCCTCAACTCTATATTTTTCAAATTCCTCTTGAGTCATCTCGATGCTCCCAAAAGAATAGTGGTTCGTTTTTCCAGATTTTTCTAGGTTTAAAACATAGGCGGCCATTCTTTGAATGTAATCTTGAAGATCATCAGTCAAAACGAAATAGGCACCGTCATAAGAATTGGCAATATAATAGACTCTCATCATTGTTATGCTTCCTTGAATTTTTGGGGGATAATTTGAGTATCACGTGTCATTTATAAAAGCCAAAGAAATTATGCAAAGCATTTTATCATCATGCGTAGGGCCGTAAGAAACTGAGGCCTACCTGGAGCGTCGAATTGCTCATGGCCCCATAAATCCAAGTGCTTGGGCCTTCCTGAAGGTGCAAAAAAACTTGTACACTTGATGTCAATTATGGGACATTTATAGGTACTCAAAGATTGGGTAACACACAAAGACACACACAACATCACAGCAAAGGAAGAGTGCTCGTGAAGCTAAAGAGATTAACACTTCAGGGATTTAAGTCCTTTAAGGACAGAACTTCTATCAATTTTGATGAGGGTATTACGGGTATTGTCGGTCCAAACGGATGCGGTAAGTCCAATATCGTAGATGCTCTCTTCTGGGTCATGGGCGAAATGTCGGCCAAACACCTTCGTGGGAATTCCATGAAGGATGTGATCTTTTCTGGATCGTCGAAATATAATCCAGGGGGATTTGCCGAGGCCACTCTTGTTCTAGAGAACAATGAAGGCAAGCATATTCATATTGGGCATAAAGTGAGTAGTCCAACTGAAATCGCACTGACTAGAAAGCTATATAGAAATGGCGAGACTGAATATCGAATTAATGGGCACCCATGTCGATTGCGAGATATTCAAGAAGTCTTTATGGATACAGGGGCGGGAGCCAAGTCTTATTCAATTATTGCTCAAGGTGAAATTAACCGATTGGTTCAGGCCAAGCCGGTTGAGAGAAGAACAATGATTGAAGAAGTTGCTGGGATTACAAAATTCAAGCAAAGAAAAAAAGAATCGTTAAAAAAGATTGAGCAAACGGAATCAAACCTTGCCAGGCTTCAAGATCTTCAACATGAAATTGAAAAGAATCTTAAAGCTCTTCAAAAGCAAGCTGAAAAGGCTGAGAGAGCGAGATCTCTTAAAGAAAAAATCAAAAGAAATGAAATTGTTGTAAATGCTCATAAAGAATTTGATATTCTTAAAGATTATAGAGATGGAAAAAATCTCCTTAATGATCGGTCTTTAGAAATTGAAAACTGGGGAACTAGAAAGAATGTTCTTGAAGTTAGCTTAGAAGAAGAAAGAATCACTAAAGAAGATAAGACAGACAAAATTGAACAATTTCAAAAAGAGTACAATGACCTTTCTAGGACTCTTGCCGCTGCAGAAGAAAAGCTTAATTATCTTTGTCAAAGTTTGACTGAAAAAGAAAAGCTACTCGAAAGTCGAGAGACAGAAGTTTCTGAGATAGAAGAAAATATAAAAGAAAGAGAATCTAAAATTGAAGAACTTCAAACGAAGTTAGAAGAGATTCGATCTGAAAATAGTGAAGAAGTCGAGTTTGCTGAGCTTGAAGAAAGATGTGAAAACTTAAAAGAAGAAACGGAAGATCTTTCTGCTCAGGTAGATGAACTTAAAGAAGAGTTAGAGCTTAAAAAGTCTGAGTCTACAGAACTTGATCAGCAAATCTTTAAAAATAATAATAAATTAGAAGAGTATGCAAAAAATCTTCAAGATATAACTGAAGAGATTGAAAGCCTTGAGACTCAATATTCAGGTGTCTCTACTCAAATTAACGACGAAAGAGACGCCGTTAATACTGCAGAAACAAAAAAGAGTGAGCTCGCTAATAAATCAGATGAGTTAAAGACTGAGACTGAAAGTCTTCAGCAGGAATTCAAATCATTAAATGACCAAGCCAATGTAAAATCAAAAGAACTAATAAAACTTGAATCACGAATTAACTCTCTTAAAGAACTTAATGAAGCGCTAGAGGGTGTTAAGCAAGGGGCTTCAACTTATTTAAAGTCTCATGAAGGTTCAGGAATTGAACTTTTTGGAAATCTTATTCAATGTGAAGAAGAATATACAAAAGCAGTTCAAACTCTACTTGGTGAGTTTATGGATGCATTGATTGCATCTGATGATACTGATCTCGACGCTTTTTATTCATGGTGTGCAGATAATAGAGATGAAGGTTTAGATTTTATCATTCCACTTACGAATGCTTCAGAGAGTTCAGAGTCAGCTGAAAGACTAGAAGTTAATGGTTGTAATGGAATATTAAAACTTTCAGATGTCCTTAAAGTAAGTGAAGGATTTCAATCTAAAATTGATATTCTGACAAGAGGATATTACGTAGTTCCAAGCTTAGATGAAAAAACGATCAAGAATCTTCCTGAAGATATTTCATTTAAATCTATTTGTTCAATGGATGGGAAAGTTGTTGCCAAAAATAATGGTAATGGAAAAATTCTCTCTATTTCGAGTGGAGAAAGTGGACTTGGCCTAGTTGAAAGAAATAATACAATTGAGCAACTTGAAGCTGATTGTAAATTACTATTAGAGGAGAGTACTGAGCTTGAGTCTAAGGTAACAGAACTTGAGATTAATCTAGAAGAAAGAAAAGCTGAGTTCGAATTAGTTCGAACTGAGTTTTCAGATATTAGTACTGATTATGCTTCTAAGAAATCTGCTCTTGAAAGTAAGCTTTCCAATATGGAAACTGGTGGAGCTAGATTAGATATTCTTAAAAATAGAAAAGCAGAAATTTCAAAATCTCGTTTAGAGTTAATGGAAGAGGAAGAAGGGTTAGGAAGTAAGTTTAATGACTTGAAAGAGTCTATAGATAGCCTTTCAGCAACTCATGAAGAACGATTTGAAATGTATGAAGATCGTAAATCAACTTATGATGAAGTTCGTGAAGACTTAATGTCTAAACAAGTAGCCGCTAAAACTTTTCAAGAGAGATTAGAGGCCATTACTTCTCAGGTTGAAGATATTCAAACTCAGGTAGAAAAAAGTAGAGATAAGAAAAATACTACAGTTGAAATGATTGAAACTTATAAGGAAGAAATCACAAATATTGAAACTGAGAGTAAAGAGCTTGAAGCTTCGAATACTGAAGAGGCCGCTGGACTTCAAGATAAAGAAGAAGTTCTTAATATTATGAAAGATGAGTTAGGTCAGTTGCTTCTAGCGATGAAAGAGCGTGAAGATGAAACTAAAGATCTAACAACAAAAATTAATAAGGCCGAAAAAGAGATTGCTCAAGTTGAAGTAAAGATTGATCAGTCGATTGTTGAAGAAGGCGAAATTGTTAAAAATATCTTTGAAAAATATAAGATTGATTTAAGAGATTCTTTAGGTCGTTTCTTAGAGTATGAAGAAGAAGATTACAATGAACTTGTAGATGTCTCTTCGATGTACACGATGGAAACAGAAGATGGGCCAAAGGAAATTTTTAAAGAAGAGTACGAATTCAATAGAAGATATGGTCAGGATCTTAAGGATTGTGGTCATAAGTTAAAGAATTATAGAACTGAATTTAACCGTCTTGGTGAAATCAATTGGCAAGCAATTGAAGATTACGAAAGACAAAAGCATAGATTTGATTTCTTGAGACTTCAGGAAAATGAATTACGCCTTTCTCTTGATGATCTAGCTCGTGCCATTGAGCATATCGATACGAAATCTCGTGAAAGGTTCAAGCATGCGTTTAATGAAGTTAATTCACGATTTGAAAAAGTTTTCCCGATCATTTTTGGTGGGGGAAGTGCAGAATTAAAAGTAATTGGTCTTCTTGATGATCCTGAGTGCGGAGTAGATATTATTGCTCAACCTCCAGGTAAAAAGATGGTGAATATAAACTTGATGTCGGGTGGTGAAAAAGCGCTAACCGCCGTTTCATTAATCTTCTCAATCTTTCTTGTTAAGCCAAGTCCATTTTGTTTACTGGACGAAGTTGATGCACCTCTTGATGATGCCAATGTTGGGCGATTCAATGAACTGCTAAGAGAAATGAGCTCAGATAGTCAGTTTATTTTGATTACTCACAACAAGAAAACAATGGAGTTAAACGATACGTTGTATGGTGTAACTATGCAGGAACCTGGTGTTTCTAAGGCCGTATCAGTCCAACTTCACTAATTAACCACTATTTCTCCGCAATCTCTGATGTGTTATACTTTCAGAGATTCGGAGGTTCTTTTGAAAACACTAATACTTTTTACACTTCTTTTTAACACTCAAGCATTTGCAAAAGATTTTTTGCCTGGAAGTTTTAAGGCCGACTTTTCCCAAGAGTATAAAACGTCACTCAAGGGAAAAATCAAAAAGAGTACTGGGCAAATAGAATATAAATATCCATCCCAAATTAGATTTGAAGTTTTAGCTCCAGATAAAGTTGTATTCATTAGTAACAAGAAGAAGTCTTGGTATTATCAAGCTCCATTTATTGAAGGTGAACCTGGTGAGTTAAATATCAGAAAAACAGGAAAAAATGGACTCAGCCGTTTCTTTGATATTTTGAAAAAAGGTTTAAAGACTAATAAGTTTTATACTGTAAAAAATAAATCTGAAAAGTCTGAACTGAAATTTGTTAAGACCGTTGCTAAAGAATTGGATATTAAAGAGGCTCAGCTTGTTTTTAAATCTAAAAAAAGAGAGTTTAATAACATAAAAAATGTAGAGTTAGTTTATCTTGATGGCCACAAAATAAAATTGAGTTTTAAAGGTGTGAAAACTGGGGTCCCTCTCAAAAAAGAGAGATTTGTTTTTAAGACCCCTAAGAATACGAGAGTTAATCAGTAAGTCTCGAAGTGAAAAACCTTTTTGGAAATAGAAAAGGTTTTGGAGTTAAACTTCTCTTGTAATTAATATAATTTCTAAGAACAAGCTTCACATATTTTCTAGTCTCATCGTAAGGAATTCTTTCAATATACTCTAGAAAGTCACCTCTAAATCTAGTTTTCTTCCAGTGTTTAACAGCTCTTTCAGATGCATTATAACTTCCAACATAACTAATAAAGTTATTCTTAAATTTTACCTGGAGGTCCTTGAGTAACCTGGCCCCGAGGTAAATATTAGTTTCCGGATCGTAGAGATCTGAATAAGTTTTATATTTAACTCCGGCCCTTCTTCTTAGTTCTTTCGCTCTTTCGGGAGTAAGTTGAAGGAGTCCAAAAGCATCGGCCCAAGATCTGGCCTCTGGATCAAAAGCAGATTCTTGTCTCATAATAGAATAGAGAAACGATGGAGAGATTCTAAATTTCTTTGAAGCTTTTTTTATTAGCTTCTTATAAGGAGTTGGAAATACTAATGGTAAATAGGCGTCAGAGAGTTTGTAACGCTCTTTTGAAGGAAGAGAAAAATATGTTTTAAGTCCACCTTCAAACCACTCGACACTAGAAAAGTATGGAATGTAAGCTAATTTTTGTTCGTTTGATGATAACTTTGGAATCATTCCTTCTAAATAATCTTTTCCCATTCCCAGTTCATCTAAAGATTTAAGCCACATGATAGTAAAATCTTCAGCAAGTTTGTTTTGAAGTTCAGGTGCTTTTGGAAAAGTCATATTCATTTCAGCACGAGCGAGAATTCCATAGTAGTGCTGAGGAGCATTTTTTAACAGATCCATATAAATGTCTCTGGCCTTATTCTTTTTCTTGTTTTTCCAAAGTGTTTTGGCCAACCAAAACTGATACCTCAGCTTATCGAGAGGATCTTCAATCTTTTCGAGAGATCTATCAAAGATTTCAATTGAAGCTGAATATTGTTTCTTGAGATAAAGGGTCCAGGCGTAAGACCAGCTGACTTTTAAAAAGATGTTTTCATCATCGATCTCTTTTTCAAAAGCTAACTTATAATTGGCTAAAGATTTTTTGAAATGATTAAACTCACTGTAAATAGAGCCTTTGAGCCAGTAGGCATGAGCGAGTTGGGTTTGAGTTGCTCTTTTGTCGGCAATGACTTCATCAAGAAGTTTATGAGCCTTCTTTCGCTTGTTTTCAGTCCAGAATCTTCTGGCAATTAAAATTTTGTATTTGAAGTAATACTTTAAATATTCTTCTTCAACTTTCTCGTCACCGTCAAAGCGAGCTTGTATTTGACCAAGTAGCTCTTCAAGTATCTCTCGATATTTTTTATTACTTCTTTGAATTTTCCAAGACATGGCCTTTCTTTCGTAGGCCTTTACGACTTCTTCAATCGTACTGTCCATATTGTGACCGATAAGAGTGTAGTGCTTCCTGGCTTCTTCAAATTTTCTAAATCTTTCTAGGTCTCTTGCGTAATCATACAACTGATCATCTGTCGGATTCTTAATATGGCTTGGTGAAAGAATTTCTAATTTCTCTTGGAGTTTCTTTTTAAGATCAGAGTCCTGTGCCATTTTAATGGACTTTTTAAGGTAGTGAACTTTTTGTTCTCTCGTTTCTTGATAAAACGCAAGCTCACCTAAAAATTTTGCTTGATGATCAGTAAGTCCAAACTCTCTACTTCGTTTGAGAGCAGTGAGAAGAAATTCTTCTTTGGCCCAAGGATGGACTTCATTCTTTGGGTAGTCCATTCTCTTTCTGGCCTCGATAACAGAAATAGGACAGACTTTTAAGATTTGAATATCGACCAAGATCGGAAGAGGAAACGGAGTTTCTTCAAGGGCCTTAAATTTGTTACAGGCCAATCCGTTTCTCCCTGAATCCGAAAGTTGTTTGCCGTGAAGGTAAATTCTGGCCCACTTTTGTTCCATGTTGAGATGAGTATAATTGTCGAGCTCACTGGAGTTTGACTTCAAAAGCTTTCGTGTTTCTTCTAAGAACTTTTCGGTTGGAGGAGGCACCATTGGCTTATGGGCACAGGAGTAGAGGAACATCAAAATGAGTAAATTTGTCGTTAGTGTTTTCATATGATTATTTTCTCTTTCTTGCTCTTAAGTGTAAATAACTGAAATCTTGTCAAAATAATGGGGTAAATGCCTGTAAAAATGGGGAAAACCTTTGATAAATGATTCAATCTGTCATAAGCATGGCTATCGAAATATTAAGGAGCCTTTTGTGCAGATGATTAGTAGTGGAGATGTGTCTCCAAAATTCATTGAAAAATCAGTTCATTTCACCTCTCTTGGGTGTTCAAAAAACTTGGTTGATAGCCAAGTGATGTTGGGGCATATGGGGCTGGATGGATTTAAAGTCACAAGAGATCCGGCATCCGCTGAAGTCATTATTGTGAATACTTGTTCATTTATTGAAGCTGCTAAAAAAGAATCAATCGATACGATTCTTGATATGGCGGAATTTAAAAATGATGACAATGGAAAATGCCAAGCATTAGTTGTCTCTGGATGTATGGCCCAAAGATATGCCATTGATCTTGAGTCTGAACTTCCTGAAGTTGATCTTATTATTGGAACTGGTGAGTACCATAAGATTGTTAAACTGCTTAAAGCATTTGAAGATGGAAAATTAGAAGCGAAGAGTTTTGTTGAAATTCCAAAATTTATTCATACTGAGTATGACCCAAGACTTAATACTTCTCCTTTTTATATGGCCTGGTTGAAAATTTCAGAAGGCTGTAATCGTAACTGTACTTTTTGTATTATTCCTACTCTTAGGGGAAGACTTAGATCAAGAAAAGTAGACTCGCTGATTTCTGAAGCAAAAAACCTTGCAAACACTGGAGTTAGAGAGCTCAATCTTATTAGCCAAGATCTCTCAGACTACGGTGTTGATTTGGATGATCAGAATAATCTTTATGAACTTCTAACTGGCCTTGAAAGTGTTGAAGGTGTTGATTGGATTCGGCTCTTTTATTTCTACCCTGATGAACTTACCGATGAAGTGATTGAAAAAATTGCGACTAGTAAAAAAATATGTAGTTACCTTGATATGCCGGTTCAGCATTTTAGCGATAATGTTCTAAGAAGAATGAATCGTAAGATTACTGGAAGTGAGATTTTAACAAAAGTTAAAAAGTTGCGTTCAAGAATTCCTGGAATGGTTGTTCGAACTTCAATCATTGTAGGTTTCCCAGGAGAGACTGAAGAAGATTTTGAAGCACTTTTAAATGGAATTAAAGAGGCCAGGTTTAACCACTTAGGCATCTTTAGATATTCTGATGAAGAAGGAACTCCAGCCTTTAGGCTTAACGATAAAGTTCCTCAAGAGGTGATTGAAGAGCGCTTTGATAGGCTCTTTGAGGCCCAAAAAGAGATTGCCAGAGAACTCAATCAGGGCTTTGTTGGAAAGACTAT